>NZ_JANOJV010000312.1:0-33789 GCF_031418915.1 Chamaesiphon sp. VAR_48_metabat_135_sub
CCCCTATACTGGGAAGCAGCTACAGATCGGATTTCGCGCTTGGATACCCAAGGGGCGTTAATCGGGTTAGATGTCGATTCTCGATACGAAGAAGATCGAGTTCAGCTTTATGAAGGGGATACCATCATTTACTACACTGATGGCTTCACCGATGCAGCCAATCAGGATGGAGAAAGGTTCAACGAGGAAAATCTAATTTACACCTTCCGTACTGCCTGTCAACAGCAGCTAACTTCCCAAGGCACTCTAGACTATATTGTCACCACTTTGAACGGCTTCATGGGCAACGATCGCGCCAATGGTGATGATATGACAATGGTGGTGTTGAAGGTGAATGGTGAATAGTTTCCTAAAGCCTACCCCCTAAAACCTAAAACCTAAAACCTACTTCAACTTATCAATCCACTCACGCGCCTGCTGATAGCCGCCGATGTCCTTTTGTTGTTGAAATAATTTAGCAGCTTGACTGAGATCGACTTTAGCACCACGACGATCCCCGATCCCATGTCGGCTGATCGCTCGATTATAATAAGCATCAGCGAAACTGCGATCGCAACGAATGGCTCGGTTAAAATCGCGGATTGATGCAGTCAGATTACCAGCCATCGCATTGACATTTCCTCGACCATTGTAGACATCAGCATTAGATGGTGCGAGTTCGATGGCTCGATCGAAATCTATCATCGCGCCTTTAAGATCGTTGAGCATTGCTTTGCTAAACCCTCGATTGCTATATGCTTCTAGTCGATCTGGATGAGTTTTGAGAAATTCTGTATAATCGGCGATCGCGCCAGTATAATCTTCCTGCTCCTGTTTTTTCACACCCTGCTCGAATAAATTGGTACTTTCAGGAGCAGGACTAACTTGTGACTGTTCCAATTGTTGCGCTAAATCTGGCTTAGGAGTATAACCTAATGCACAGTCCGCTTTACCAAACTCAAGTACACTAGTTAAGGCAATGAGTGCAACAACCGTTTGAATAGCTTTCATAGACTTCTGACATTATTGAAGGCTCATACCACACATTTTAACCAATTTTTGATTAAATACCTTTTAACTAAAATTAAATTTATGTGTCAGCAGTTGCAAACATCTACCGATAAAACTATATAATTGTTAAAATTGGTAAAGAATTTGCAACATACTGGGAAAGCGCAGCCGTTATGGGTCGATTAGGGGTTTTACTACTGAATTTAGGTGGACCAGAGCAATTAGCGGATGTACGTCCGTTTCTATTTAACCTGTTTTCCGACCCCGAAATCATTCGGATTCCGATTACGGCATTCCAGAAGCCGCTAGCTTGGATTATTTCGACTTCCCGCGCCAAGAAATCCCGCGCGAATTATCAGAAAATCGGTGGCGGATCTCCACTGCGACGGATTACCGAAGAGCAAGCGCGCGCTCTGGAAAATCAATTGAGAGCGCAAGGTGAAGATGCCAAAGTCTACATCGGGATGCGATACTGGCACCCATTTACCGAAGATGCACTCGCTCGAATTAAAAAGGATGGCATCGAGCAGTTAGTAATTCTCCCCTTATATCCCCAGTTTTCGATTAGTACTAGCGGCTCCAGTTTTCGGCTGATCGAGAAAATTTGGAAAGAAAACCCCGAACTCAAGCCGCCACAATACACTGTTATTGCAGATTGGTATCAAGAGCCTGGTTATCTCCGCGCAATGACCGAACTGATTGGCAAAGAAATCGATAAATGCCCCGATCCCGATCGAGCGCACGTATTTTTCAGTGCTCATGGCGTACCTGTCAGCTATATTGAAGAGGCTGGCGATACTTACCAATCCGAGATTGAAGACTGTACCAGACTGATTATGCAGACACTGGGACGCAAAAACGAGCATTCCCTCGCCTATCAAAGTAAAGTTGGCCCAGTCGAGTGGCTGCAACCATATACTGAAGATGGGATCGTCTCTCTAGCCGCCCAAGGTGTCACCGAGCTGGTAGTCGTACCGATTAGCTTTGTCTCCGAACATATCGAAACTCTCGAAGAAATCGATATCGAATATCGAGAAATTGCCGAAGAAGCTGGCATTCATGTCTTCAACAGAGTACCGGCTCTGGATACGAACCCTGTTTTCATCCAAACACTCGTCGATCTAGTCCTCAGAGCTGCCGCAGCCCCAAGTCTGGAGATCGATCGAGTCACCCAGATGAAGAAGAAAATTAAGATGTATCCCCAAGAGAAATGGGAGATGGGTCTCACCAACGCTGCGGAAGTTTGGAATGGTCGTCTCGCAATGTTAGGATTTATTGGCGTGATCGTCGAAATCTTCACTGGTCGCGGCCCATTACATCTATTTGGGATACTGTAGATATTGTGTCTAAGTGAGAATTAGAATCGATCGATTCTACGTAGAATTCAGAAGTAGGTGTTGAGCAAGAATGAGATCGGCATTCGATCGCATTCTTGATGCTCTATTGACAGTCTTTGACTGGACGCGGTGTTTTGCGGCCTACTTCTGAGAGCGTATATAGAGGTCTATTCTTGACCTCTTCATAGATACGTCCGATATATTCACCTAAAATTCCAATACTAATTAATTGCACTGCACCTAAAAAGAAAATGGCGATCGCGATCGTCGCAAAGCCAGTGAGGGTAGAATTAGGGGTGAACACCCGCCAGTAGAGGACGAGGATTGCCATCAGTATCGCCACCACTGCCGAAAATAAGCCCAAATAAGTAGACAATCGCAGGGGAATACTCGAAAAAGAAACTAGCCCATTAATTGCCAGCGCAAAGCTTTTGGAGAAAGTATACTTCACTTCTCCCGCAAACCGCGATTCGCGATCGAATTTCAGCGCAACTTGATTGAAACCCACCCAGGCTCTCAACCCCCGCAGATAGCGATTGCGTTCGGGCATCTGATTGAGTAGATCTACAATCTGTCGATCCATCAAGCAAAAATCGCCTGTATCGGTGGGAATATCGACACTGGCAAGTTGTTTGAGTATCCGGTAGAAAGCATAGGCACAGAGCCGCTTAAACCAGCTTTCCTGCAGTCTTTTAGTGCGTTGGGCATAGACGACATGATATCCTTGTCGCCACAATGCCAACATCTCGGGAATTAATTCTGGTGGATCTTGGAGATCGGCATCTAAGACAATGATAACTTTACCTCGGACATAGTTTAAGCCAGCCGTAACAGCGATCTGATGACCGAAATTACGCGCCAGACTTAGGTATACCACTCGATCGTCTCGATCGTGCAGTTCCCGCAGTAATTCTAACGTGCGATCGCGACTACCGTCATTAATTAAAATTAATTCAGAAGTATCGTCTAATCCATCCATCACCGCACTTACCCGCTGGTATAAGGCGGGAATCGTACTTTCTTCGTTATAAACCGGAATAACTAGAGAATATTTAGGCATTTATCCAATTACGGCAATACAATCAATCTCGACTAAGACATCTTTTGGCAACCGTGCGACTTCGACACAAGCCCGAGCTGGAGCGGTTGCTTCGTCAAAGTAGCGAGCATAGATTCCATTTACCGTCGCAAAATCATTCATATCTTTGAGAAATACACCTGTCTTGACGACATCCTCAAAAGTTGCCCCAGCTTGTTTGAGAATTGCGGCGAGATTTGCCATCACCTGCTCGGTTTGTTTGGCAACATCTCCATCGTGAACTAATTGATTGGTGGCTGGATCGATCGCTATTTGTCCCGATACAAATAACATTCTACCAGTTGCGAAAATCGCTTGATTATATGGGCCGACTGGTGCAGGTGCAAGGTTGGTTTGGATGATTTGTTTAGTCATACAATTAGGTGTTAGGTATTAGCTTGCGGAGGGTACGCTCGCGCTGTCGATAACACACCCTACAATTATTGTCGATCGACTGTCAACTATTCAATATTTTAACTTACCATCAGGATCGGGCGGTTGAGGATCGGGTTCTGGCTCTGCGACTTTGCGCGATCGATCTACCGATTGTCCATATCTAATTGGTAACTGAATTACGTTAGCTATTTCCGGTTTATTATCTTCAGGCACATCTCCACGTCGTCTAGCTGAGACTCGCTCTTCACTCGTACCTTCACTAATTACCTCATATAAAATTGCTTGCTTATTAGCTGCTCCCTTCCGCAAAATTCGTCCCAATCTTTGAATGTATTCTCGTGGAGAAGCCGTACCAGATAAAATTACCGCAATACTGGCGGCGGGGACATCGACACCTTCATTCAATACTTGAGATGCAACTAAAACATTATAGGTACCCTCGCGGAAGTGTGTCAAAATTTGATGGCGTTCTTTGACTGGGGTATGGTGAGTAATTGCCGGAATTAATAAGCTTTGAGCAATCCGATAAACGGTCGCATTATCGCTGGTGAAAATTAGTGTAGCTTCGGGATAGTGTCGATCGAGTATTTCCGCCAGAATCCTTAACTTCCCATTGGTTGAAAGCGTAATTTCTTTAGCTTCTCGATGAGCTAGCATTGCCCGTCTGCCTTCAGTCGATCGACAACTTGCTCTGATAAACTTTTGCCAACCATCGATACTTCCAAACGATATTTTTTGACTTCGCAAGAAAATATTGCGTTCTTCAATTAATTTATGATATCGACTGAGTTCTTCATCACTTAATTTCACCTTTATCTGCTCGACTCGATAGGGAGCCAACGCCGAACCCGCCAGATCTGCCGCTGTTTGACGATAGACTTCCTTCCCAATCAACATCTCTAAATCCAGATGTTTCCCATCACTCCGTTCGGGAGTTGCACTCAAGCCCAATCGATAAGGGGCGATCGAATATTCCGCAACTACGCGGTAAAATTCTGTCGGTAAATGATGGCATTCATCACAGATTAATAACCCATATAAATCGCCCAAAGATTCAATCTGAATTGCCGCACTATCATAAGTCGAAATTAAAATCGGCGTGCGATCTCTAGAACCGCCACCGAGTAACCCAATTTCCGTGCCTGGAAACGATATTAATAACTGCGCGTACCACTGATGCATCAAGTCGATCGTCGGTACCAGAATCAACGTGCTGCGGGGGGTAGCAGCCATTGCAAGCTGGGCGACTAGAGTTTTACCTGCACCTGTAGGCAACACAATTACTCCCTGCCTTCCTGCCTGTTTCCAAGCTAGTAGAGCCGCTGCTTGATGGGGATAGGGTTCGAGACTGAGTTGAGAGTCTAGTTCGAGCGAGACAAAGGCTTTGGCTTTATCGAGAAAGTCAGTATTTTCCTGTTGAAGTGCTTCGATAACTTCGCGATAGTTAATTCCTGGTATCCGAAACTTCTCGACTCGATCGTCCCATGTCGCATACTCCATCCAGCCTCTACCCCGTGGTGGTGGATGCAGGAGCAATGTTCCGCGATCGTAGGTGAGCATCGGCACTCTTGCCATAGAAATTCAGTCGAAGTTACGCACACCTTATCCTAGCGCAACCCCTAATCTAAAGCTTAAATTAACAAGCTTTGCTGAATTGGGATTCGGGAGTCGGGAGTCGGGATTCGGAAGTACAGGATCGTATCTCAATTGAGCAAATGCTAACGGTGCGTAACGCTTGCAGCTAAAACCTAAAACCTAAAACCTAAAACCTAAAACCTAAAACCTAAAACCTAAAACCTAACTTGCGTAAGTCATTTTTGTAGCAATTTCAGTCAGCCAATCATTTTGACTGATGGCGAGCGCGATGGCAAGACCAGCCGCACCATTGGCAAGGAAACCTTTTTCGGTAAACTTATAGTTAACATGATTGGCGATCGACCACACAAAAACAGCAATTCCAAATACAATTAGTAGTGTGAGGACAACTGCTAATGATAAAATCTGGCTATCTGCTTGACTGGCATCTGCTACCCAAATCTTCGCCCAATGGGATGCAATCAGCCAAACAAATACTCTACTAACACAGCAGAGATATCCACCAATAAAATAAGCGATGACTCCAGGTATATATTCCATTTGGTATAATCGATCTAAAAATAGCAACTTGAGTTACTATTTACTATTCCCTATTTACTGTTAGCTATCTCCATCGATCGCGTTCGAGATCGTAAATCGCTTTCTCCCAATGCCAATCGGCAGATTTGTCTGGGTATCTGAGTCGAGATTGCTGAATTAGGCGATGAGCAGTACGGCGATTGTTACCTAATAATTTTAATAATTTACGCTCTAAGTGAGCCTGTCGCGGTCGAAAATTCCGGCTAGGAGAGTTATTTTTCCTGCTAATCTGGAGTCGATCTCGTTGAAGCCACGCGAAACACAATAGACAGATTCCTAACGTAATCGCGATCGCACCAGCAGTCATAAAATTTGTGAAACTTATCGATTCAGTGCTATGTCACGAATTATAATATATCCGAAGATTTAGGCATTTTCCATCAATGGAACTACTTCGTTCAGTAGCTAGTAGGTGGTGCTCATACAGCTACCGCCTAACACACCCTCAGAACGCTCTATTTTTTAGGTGGTAACTTATTCGGAATGCCGTCACATCCACCAGGAATTGTTTGACGGGAAGCTTCGCCACACCAGGTACAGCAGTATTTACGTTGTTCTTCAGACATTTCTTGCACATTAGTAAAATCAGTATTTTCTACTACCGCACCTGTAAATTCACCTGTCGTATAGTTAGGTGTTTCGTTGCGACTGCGAGGGGTGGCTGTTTCGGCACTCCCATAAAAAAAGCGGCTACCTTTGATATCTGCACCATTTAACTTAGCTTCATATAAAATGGTGCGGGAGAAGTTGGCTTTGACCAAATCGCCACCGCTTAAATTGGCACGGATTAAATTAGCATCACTGATATCCGTCCACCGTAAATCAGTTTGGGAAAGATCTGCACCTGCTAGCATCACGCCTAAATCGATGACACGGACTCCATAGAGCCGATCTTCATCATAACCACCATCTCCATCCAAAATTGCTCTACCAAGCCGGCGATCGCGTCTGAGCGGGCTGAGGAGCTTAGACTGGGATAGGAATCTCAGTACTTTTGCTTTACCTGCGGCATCGATACTGCCGAGTAACGCTGCGGTTCGTCCTGCGGCAAAAGCTTGCTCCTGGGGCCAATCTTCCAGAAAACCATCGTCATCTAAGACCAGATCGGAAATCCCCTGAAAGTAAGCATCGATCGTCTGTTGTTGGGTAAGAATATTTTGTTGAGTAGTTAAGCGATTTTGCTCGATCGTCAAGTCGCGTGAGATAATATACTGTCGCCAAGCGATATATACTGCTAGGATAGCAATTAAAATCTGACCGAATGCACCACCCCACTCTCCCGATGCACCAACAGCATTCCAGTCAATCTTGTCGGAAAAACTACTGACATACTCAAAAAATTCTAGAATCTGGAGTAAGCCCACTAGCGCGATCAGTACCGTAATCGCAGCGATTAATTGCAACCGTTGCGCTGGTGTTAAGGAATCGAGCAGTTCTTCTCGAACACCTCGATAGATAATTGGTACGGATAATACTAAGGCGATCGCACAACCTGCTGCGGCAATCCAGGTGTTGTTGAGCCATAATCCGAACACCATAATGGCGATCGCTATCAGATTTCCCCAGATTGTCATATTCTATGCAAAATATCTAGTTTAGAAGGTTAAAATATCTAGATTTCCCCGACTATATCATTGAATAATACCATTTTTTGTTCGTATTGAAAAGATTAGATTTCTCAAGATGCAGAAAATTATAATTAAGTCGCTTGCAGTTATTTTGGTTGGAACTATTGGCGGTCTATATTATGTCTGGCAAGAAGCCATTAAGGTGCCAGATGAATATATTAAAGCAGGTGCCGACAATAAAACAGATAGTCAATCTCTACCTTTGCCGCCAAGTCAGATTGCCGAACAAGCTGCTGTCAGCAAGCAGAAAATAACTACACCGATCGATCGGGCGAAGGTCGGTCAAAAAGTTACTGTCAAACTGAGCGATCGAGATCTCAATAATTTAGTAGTAGCTAAGGTTGCTACTTCGCAACCCAACAAACAGTTACCAGTAGGAATTAAAGGAATTAAGACTAATATTAAAGATGGCAAAATTCATACTGGTGCGTTGGTTAATCTTGGAGAATTAGCCCACAATGGCAAACCTGGTAGTCAGACTGCTGCATTAACAAAACTGACCGATAAATTAACATTCTTGAAAAATCGAGATGTTTATATCGGCATTATTGGCACGCCAGTTGTTGAAGGTAGTAAAATTAAATTCGGTGAAGATACGGAAATTAAGGTCGGAAATATGAATTTTACGATCGCCCAACTCGCGGAAAATTTAGGTGTAGATGCTGCTAAAATTCAACAAACGATCGACTTGCAGTTACAACAAGATAATTTTAAAGTTAATCGAGTCAATTTAGAAAATGATGGCTTATCAATCGAAGGTGCGAAGAAATAATTAATAATTGGGTTGTTAGGATGGATATTTAGCCCAACAAAACTAGTGCGATTGAGTCGCCTTCAGCATGTAGTAAGTAATTAATAGCTGCGTTAAAGCTAGTGGATAACTGGTGAGTATTTCCCCAGTCGTCCCCGTAATATTGCCCAGATTGGGATTGATATCTCGATCGCAGACATGATGCAAATCGGGCATATCCGCACAAATCATCCGTTCTAATACTTGGATTCTATCACTCGTCGCATGACTATCAACTTCCAGGACATCAACGGGCTTACCCATGTCCCTGTCAAGGTTAAGACGGATCGTTGGCTGCGGATCGCTATTATCTTTATCTACTACCTGGATCAGATCTGGATGTGAAATAGTCGGTCTGAGTACCAGTCGCACATTTAGGAGCGACTCATCTAATTCACCACTGGGTGGATAAAAACTGACGACTAAATCCGCCCACTGACGCTGGGGACGAATGAATTTGTCTGAATCTGGTTCGCGTTTTTCGAGTTCGGCTAAAACCTGGGCTTCTGTATAGCCGCGCTTGAGCGTATCGCGTTTAATTTTCCATGCGTGTCGCAAAGATTCAGGTGGAGCTAAATACACTTTGATGTCATAACAATCGCGTAGTGCAGGTGTCGAATATCCGAGCAATCCTTCGACGACCACAAACTGATTGGGCTTGATATACTGCGGTGGATCGAAGGTACCCGTTTTGTGGCTGTAAATTGGCTTAAGAATCGGTTGTCCGCTGCGGAGCAAGGCGAGATGCTGCTGCATGATGTCCAGGTAGTTACAGTCGGGGTGAAGAGCTGTAATGCCGATTTCTGCCCGCTGCTGACGATCGTATCGATGATAATCGTCCGTCCCGATGACGGTGACATTTTCTTCACCCAGAATTTGTGCGATTCCCTTGGTTAAAGTTGTTTTACCCGCCGCGCTGTCGCCGACGATGCCAAGAATAATGGGACGGTGGCTCATTTGTTTTTATCTCCACATCGATGTATTGAACTGCCCATATTTTTACATTCGCCCACAAGCAGATCGAGTAAGTCTTCTATTTTTTGACGCTCTTGACTATTATACGAAACAACTCGACGCTGGATTTGCCGATCTCGATCTGGCTTCAAGATGATTCCAGTCCCTTTAGTTCGACCGATCCGGCGATCGTCAGGATAACTGAATGCTCGATCGAGCATAATTGAGATCGCTTGGTATTGTCCAGGATCGAGCTTTACTTTGCGCGGGTTCCCCCCATCGTACATACCACTCGAACTCTGCTCTCTAGTCATAGGGCGATAATCGATCGACTCTGGGTTAATAATATATAAATTGCCAGGACTATCAAAGTATTTATATTTATAGTCATATTCATCCCGATCTGGGACTAATTCATTCCCCTCTGAGACTATTTGTGGCGATTGAGGTGGATCGATGGCGTTTGCGAAGCTGCTTGGCAAGAGAATCGCTAGAAAAGTGAAGATTGGTGCAAATATAATTAGGGCTAAGGTGAAAACGATTTTATTCACGCTTGTAATTTACGTAACTAAGACTACTATTCTATCCCAAATTGTAGACGCGATCGCCCAGCAAGCCGCACGATTGGAACATGTCATCTTTTTAAGTAAATTAACAGTAATCGGCACAATTGCGGCGATCGATGTTAACAATAGCGAAAAAGCTGGGTACCTTAATAATGTGGGAAGAGAAATCAGACACCAGGCGATCGCGCATGGTGTCTTACTTCGTCCGTTAGGCAATGTACTGTATTTGATGCCGCCCTACTGTATTACTGAATCTGAATTAAGCTGGGTGTATCAGCAGATCGATCGAGTTTTAGCAGAAGTTCTAGATCGATAATCAACTTATAATTGATGTTATCGATTGTTACTCCCCACTTCTGATGAATAGCGAAAAATTAGCAAAATATATCGAAGATACGGACAGCGTGGGTAAATCATGGCTGTTGGTACAGCTCCGCTTACAAAAACTAGCCGAAGCGAAACCGGATCTATCCTCGGAGGAATATATCGTGAGATTGGAGGATATTCACCGCGACATGATGAATCTCGGCGAATGGTGGATAGGCGTGGAAGATGAAGTGTTTTAGATTGGGGAATATCGGGAGCAGTTATCGTTACGCCGAAGATTAATGCCATAAACCCGACTTGGAAAAAGTCGGGTTTATCTTCTGGGTTGGCGGAGAATTACAAAACTAAGACCAAAGTACCAAGGACAATCAGACAACCACCGAGAATGACTTTGAGCGTCAGTGGTTCGTGGAGAAAGATTGTCGAGAATAAAATGACCATCACCACGCTGGATTTGTCGATTGGGGCTACCTGAGCGGCTTTACCTAGTTGCAATGCTTGAAAATAAAAAATCCACGAGCACCCAGTCGCAATTCCAGAAATTACTAGGAAAATCAACGTGCGGGAGGACACAGTGGCAAGCTGACTGAGATTTCCCTGTGCTAGCACTATTCCCCACGCCATCAACACAATTACCACCGTTCGCAGGGCTGTGGCTAAGTTGGCATCGATATTTTCGATCCCAATTTTGGCAAAAATGGTGGTTAAAGCCGCAAAAAAAGCTGAAAGTAAAGCATAAATCCACCACAGGTTGGAGCTATTTTCCATGTATTAATAATTGCCACGATTCATGTTTTAAGCCTCACATTTAGGACGTGCAAACAATCCCAGATATGGCTCCGCAGAAAATACTCGATCGGGATGACGGAGTAATTCTCGATCGCATATCCCAAAGAGTTCCACCTCTGTCTGTGCTTTCCGCATATCCCGCAAGAAGACACCTTCGGCATCTACACCTTGTCCTATATAGTTAAGATACATTTTCAGGTGGCTGACACGCGATTTCTCTGGCACTGAGCGCACCTGCTGCATCCGATATAATCGATCGATATACCCCCTGACTGCCCCTAGTGTTACCACGGAAACTGCCACTCCCGCCAACGCCTCCCGAATCTGCTTGAAAATCCAGGGGTTGCGGATGGCTGCGCGGCCCACCATTACGCCCGCTGCTTGCGTCTGTGACAGCACTGACATAGCCGAGGCTGCCGAACTAACATTACCATTAGCAAGCACCGGACAGCGCAATCTTTGCACCGCATGGGCGATAAGATCGTAATGTACCGCGCCATGATAGGCTTCCTTCACAGTGCGACCGTGGAGACTCAGCAGATCGATATTGTGTCGATCGATTAAACTTAACACTCGATCGAACTCCGACGTATCCTCAAAGCCAATTCGCATTTTTACTGTCAAATTACCAGCCACAACCGATCTCAATTCTCCCAGGATGCGATCGATCTTATCGGGATCGCGCAGTAGTCCCCCACCGACATTCTTGCGATAAATCCTTGGCGCAGGACAACCCATATTCAAATCGATGCCCGCAATTGGGTATTGACTCAATAACTTCGCCGTCCGCACCAGATCGGGAATACTCTCGCCGATCATTTGGGCAAATACGGGGCGATTGGTAGTGTTCTCGGTAATCGATCTCAGGATATGTTTATCGACACCCGAATCCCGATGCACCCGAAAATATTCAGTAAAAAAGTAGTCAGGACAGCCATATTCAGCGATCGCATTGATAAAATAGACCTCTGTTACATCCTGCATCGGTGCTAGGGCTGTCAATGCTTTTACGCGAGCAGGAATAGGAGCTGGGAGTGTCATTTCGATTTTGCGGATGCGCGCTGTTCGGGTTTCCCGACAGTTTAGCGCACCAAGCAGGATTTTGGATTAGCAACGATCGATTATTACATCATGCCCCAGTATTCTGGTTTAACAGAATCTTCTATTGCTACCAACCAGGCTGCATGGTCGAATCCAGCCGCAACCCGCCAGACTTGCACCTGTGCGAACTGTCGTTCTTTGCCCCGACTGGTAATCCAGCGATAACTCCAATAACTCAGAGCCACCCATCGCAAATAGCGACGCTTGAGCCAGCGCAAGGGGTTTTGCCGAAAAGACTTTAATTCTCCAAGCATTGGTGACTCTTTGCCAGATGTTGAGGATATCTAAACAATTATGACAAAAATTAGCTAATCTCGCCCCGATTGGAGTCAAAATTGAGAGCGATTCGCGATCGCTAGATGTAGTTTAGAATGGGTAGCGAGGAATCGATCGCATCTGTAGAGATATAGCCGCCAATGTGGTTAGGACATCGATCTTTACTGAAATCATTAATGCCTAAGCAGCCTACTTCTGACTTCTGACTCCTGACTCCTGACTTCGGCTATATGTATCAATCTTCCAACCGCAACAGCTTTTTAGACAGGTTACTCGATCCGACGGCGATCGCAATTCTCGGATCGATCGCGCTACATGCCAGCCTGGGAGCTAGCTTACCCTTCTTGACCTCACCAGAAAAGGAAGCGAAAAAAGTCGATCCTGGGACAGTTAAGGTCGTAGAACTAACTCCGAGCGAACTGCAACGCATTCCCCAAGTACCTCCAACCCCCATACCCCAACCTGTCGCCCCATCGCCAACCCCGCCACAATTCTCCACCTCCCCGGCTACCATCCCTTTTTCCCCCATCCGCATTCCCCTCGAAAGAATACTTCCCACACCACTCCCAGCGAAAAAACCATCAAAAGAGCAAAAAGCAATCCCCCAGAAACAACCCACCGCTCCAATATTCGATCGGTCGATTAGTTTCAAACCCGCCCCTAAACCCAGCCAGCCACCGCTCCAAAAAATTACTAAGCCAACACCTCAGCCGATAGCTAAAAAAACACAGCCATCCCCTGCGCCCATTTCATCAGAAAACTTCCCAACCGATGATGATGGTAGTGATATCGCACCTACGACTCCAACACCTAGCCCCAATCGTCAAGCCCAGCAACCGATTACCCCACAACCAGCAATTACCCCACAACCATCTACCTCACCCAGTCCGCAAAGTAGTAGTAATGGGTTTTATGGTCAGTATATGGATGCAGCCCTCAAGCAACTCAGTCGATACATGACCGAGTATGATGTCAAAGAACCCTATCCATCGAAGTCGATCGTTAGAAGTTATCCGCAAGGAATGTCGTGCAGCACAGAAAAGCAAACTCCTTTTATTGTGATGATGGCTGTTTTTGATAAAGTCCCCGACAATCCAGACGCGGCTATTTTAGGTGAAGGGACGGCACCTTCCCTCAAAATTAGTACATTTAAGGAGCGAGATACTCCAGAGCAACGGACTTTAGCCGAACTTGCGACTAGAGTAGCACTAGAAGAAGCAAATAAGGCAGACCAAAACCGTCCCGAAAAAGATAAAGGTAAGCGCGTCATCTATCAATATCGCGTCCAATTCGATCCGACAACCTGCAAAAAGTAAACTTGAGACCACAAATCATCTGTTGCGTTCATCAGATGAATCTCCGTCGCTGGTTATCTCGATACGATTAGCCGATACAGCACTTTCCTAAATTGTGAAGTACAATCTTTCCCCGCTCTAATAACGTACTGTATATTACTGGAAAGTGCTGTAATGGACTAGCTCTTCGTCAAGATCTGCAACCAATGAATGGCTAATTGCCAAATTGTGCCCGCAATACTAGCGAAGAAAATAGTCGTAGCCACAGTCATCCCATAGCCAATCAGAATAAACAATCCATCAAATTCTAACAGCCCGATCGCCAGAAATAGAATTGTATAAGCAGGAATGAGATTGGTAAGTGGAATCGGTAATGGTAAAGACATTAGTAGTGCGTCCCAAGCCAAACAAATTCCACTAACTCGGCATCCCCACCAACTATTACTAAATCGAGAAAATCGATGCCTAGACATCCGTTCTAAAGGTTGGAGCAATCGATCGATCTGTTTGAGTATTTTTTGGGAAGCAGCAGGTGATAATTCTATCCGAGCAATTCGCCTGGGTAAGTAAGGTTTTTCATAGCCTAACGCTAGTTGACAGCCAACGAGAATAATTCCGCTACCTACCAAGGTGGAAAATCCAGCTAAAGGGATCGGCAGCGGTATCAGCATGGGAATTGTCAATATTCCGGCGATCGTCCCAAATCCACTACTGCCTACTTTTTCTAGTAATACAGATAGTGGTAAAGGTTTGTCAGTATATTCGACCAATAATTGAGATAGTACTTGAGATAATTTCATGGAATATGTTGAGCTTCTAAATAAAACCGCATCTTGGCGTGGAATTATCCAATTTTTAATGCAAATCTAGAATATGCAAAGGAGTACCCTAAGTTTAGGTTAAATCGACCAGGCTTTGCCTACGCTAAGCGAACGAACGAGGAAGTTGTGAGCAGTTAATAATTGCAACAAATTATTTAATAGTATTAAAATCGAGACAACTATCCAATAGAACCGATCTAAAATTAGTTTAGTTACTAATTCAGGAGCGATGCCAATGTTGCAAAGAATCTTACTCGCAATTGGTGACTCCCCTGATTCAGCCCAAATCTTAGCATCGGGATTAACACTAGTTGAGAAACTGGGTGCTGAAATTCTAATTTTACACGTCCTCGATCCATTGGTACCGCACGGAATGAGTGCAGGTGTAAGTCCATTAGTGGGAGGTGTTTTGCCCATTATTGACGATCGAGTAATCGAGCAATATATCCAGGCACGGAATGAACGCGAACGAACAGGAATCGAACGACTCCAAGCTTATGCAGAACAGGCGCAAGATCGTGGGATCGAAGCTGAGATATTGCAAAACTATGGTGACTCTGGACCGCTGATTTGTGAAGCAGCAAAAAATTGGGCGGCAGATACGATTTTGATGGGTCGAAATCAAAAATCGCTATTAAATGAAATCTTTCTCGGCAGTACTAGCAATTATGTCTTGCATCATGCACCTTGCTCGGTGATGGTAATTCAACTACCAGCATTGTCAGGTTAATTTCAACCCACATTTATCAAAGATTAGTCTTGAAATTACTAATAAGGAACGATCCTAATGTTTAAAAAAATCTTACTCGCACTTGGTGACTCCGCTGAATCACAAGAGATTCTGACAGCAGGATTGACATTAGCGGAAAAACTTGATGCTGAAGTCTTGCTTTTACATGTTGTCAATCCCATGTCCTCAACTGGATTTAGTCCCTTAGTTGGGGGCATGTTTCCGATCGTTAATGATGTAGCGATCGAACAATATACCAAGGAATGGCATGAATACGAACTACGCGGAATCGCTCAACTTCAGACTTATGCAACGCAAGCTAAAGATCGAGGTGTTCGAGTTGAGGTTTCGCAAAATTTTGGTAATTCAGGGTCAATGATTTGTGAAGTTGCAAACAATTGGGCGGCGGATGCGATTGTCATGGGAAGGAATCAGAAATCAATGTTGAGTGAAATCTTTCTTGGCAGCACTAGCAATTATGTTTTACATCATGCACCTTGTTCGGTGATGGTGATTCAACTACCAGCTTTGTAAGGTAATAAGTGATAAGTAATAAGTAATAAGTAATAAGTTAGTTATTACCTTGTAGATAGTCGATAGTAGATCGGCTATTCTGACGATAAAAATATTAGCAACGAGGAGATATTCACTTTGGAAAGAGGTCTATGCAACAAAGACTTTTGCTTAGATTACCAGGGTTGCGCCAATTATTGGGCTATCAGAGATCGTGGTTGCGGGGAGATATCCTCGCAGGTGTTACAGTCGCGGCTTATCTGATTCCGCAGTGTATGGCATACGGGGAATTAGTCGGCGTTCCGCCCGTTGTCGGACTGTGGACGATTCTACCTGCGATGTTTGTATATGCTCTATTTGGCTCGTCGCGACAACTCTCGGTGGGACCAGAATCGACGACTGCGGTGATGACTGCGGCGGCGATTTCACCTTTACTACTGGCGGATCGAAGTAATTATGGGGTGCTGACTGCAACTCTGGCGGTATTAGTGGGGGCGATCTGCGCGATCGGTTATCTTGCTAGATTAGGCTTTCTGGCAAATTTGCTCTCAAAGCCGATTCTCATCGGCTATATGGCAGGTGTCGCATTCATTATGATTGCGGGACAATTGGGCAAAATTAGCGGTATTTCCATTCCAGGTACCACCGTATTTGCGCAGGTGAATCAATTCATCGACCAGATCGTTGGCGTAGCCTCTCCTGTGGAGAATCGAGTTCATCTCATCACCCTCATTTTAGCCGGATTGGTATTAGCTTTCCTGTTCGCGATCGGACATTTTTTTCCCAAAGCACCTGCACCTCTATTAGCGGTATTAATCGCCACTGCTGCTGTCGCGATCTTTCATCTCGATCTCCAGGGATTAGCCGTTGTGGGCGCAATTCCAGCAGGTTTGCCCAGATTTATCGTTCCGAACTTTTCAGCCCAACTCCCCGACCTGTTAGCCTCTGCGTTGGGGATCGCGATCGTCGGTTATTCGGACAATGTGCTGACGGCTCGATGTTTTGCCGCTCGTCACCAATGTAAGATCGATGCAAATCAGGAATTACTCGCCCTAGGATTGGCTAATTTGGGGGCTGGATTGGTGCAGGGGTTTCCAGTAAGTAGTAGTGGCTCTCGCACGGCAATTGGAGATAATTTAGGCAGCAAAACCCAACTTTTTTCATTAGTGGCAATGGGTGTGACGATCTCGGTGCTGCTGTGGTTGCGTCCAGTTTTGGCACTATTTCCCAAAGCAGCATTGGGGGCGATCGTGATTTTTGCGGCGTTTAAATTGATTGAAATTCCTGAATTTATTCGCCTATATCGATTTCGTCGCAGTGAATTTTTTCTGGCGGTTATTACCACCTTCGGTGTATTAGTTACCGATATTTTAGTGGGTGTAGAGATCGCGGTGGGTTTATCAATAATTGAATTATTATCGCGATTGGCACATCCCCATGATGCCGTCCAAGGCACGGTGCCCAATCTGCCAGGATTACATGATATTAACGATTGGGAAGGTGCAACTACAATTCCTGGATTGGTAATTTATCGCTATGATGCTCCGTTATGTTTTGCCAATGCCGAGGATTTTAAGTGTCGCGCTTTGAGGTCGATCGATCTGGAAGTTACACCGGTAGAATGGTTTGTACTCAATACCGAAGCGATCGCCGAAATTGACATCACAGCAATGGATATGTTGGAAGAGCTTTATGACGAATTAGCTGCTAGAGGAATCACCTTTGCAATGGCACGGGTAAAACAAGATCTCTATGCTCAATTAAAGCGATCTCTACTGCTCAATAAAATTAGTGAGGATCGGATTTATCTTACTCTACATACGATGATTATCGGCTTTAAATCTCGGTAGAAAAAGGTTGTTATCGTAAAATATACGATCGTTATTTAGTTTGAATATTTGCTAATATTTGCAGCATATTTACGGTTGTGAATGGCTTGGTTAGAAACGCGCTTACTTTCTGCTTGTCGATCGTTTCTGCTAGGTTGAGATAAGAACCACTCATCACCACAATTTTAACTGCGGGATTAATTTGTTTTAAGGTGAGAATGATTGATGGGGTGTCCAAATTGGGCATCATCAGATCGACTAGAACGATCGCGATACTATGATGATTTTGCGCATAAATATCGATCGCTTCAATTCCATCACTTGCTAACATGACGCGGTAATTATACGTCTCCAATGATTCTTTAGTGATTTCCCGAATTGCCGCTTCATCATCGACAACTAATACCAATTGCCCTTTGCCATCATATAGATCTTCATCCACCATCGGGGTTTCAGCTTCGCGACTGTCAATGGCAGGTAGATAGATTTTGAAGCAAGTACCTTGCCCAACTTCGCTCTCAACATCGATCGATCCACCATGAGTTTTAACGATCCCCTGTACAGTCGATAATCCTAATCCCGTACCTGTTGCTTTGGTAGTAAAAAATGGATTAAAAATCTGTTCTAGCATTTCACTAGTCATCCCAATGCCAGTATCAGAGATCGTCATCAAAATATAAGATCCTACGGGTGGTTTGAGATGTAGCTTGGTATCTGCCGCATCAATCGTGATATTTTCGGCACTGGCTGAAATCTCACCACCATGAGGCATTGCATCTCGCGCATTTACAAATAAATTCATTAAGACTTGATGAATCTGTGTTGCATCAACACTTACCAACCAGAGATCTTCACTGTCGAGATTGAGGTTGATTGAGATCGATTTGGGGAACGTTTGCCGAGCGACACTAATAATTTCCGAGAGAATATGCCGTACCTGTAGCACAGTCCGTTCGCCATCCATTCCTCGTGCAAACGTGAGAATTTGTTTCACCAAACCACTCCCGCGTTTAGAACTTTCTACCAGCATATTCAATAGTCTTTGACTGCGTGCGTCCAAATTTGGCAACGTCAACGGTAAAAGTTGCGCAGCACCAACAATCGGTGTCAGCACATTATTCAAATCATGGGCAATTCCACTTGCCAGACTACCCAAACTTTCCAACCGTTGAGCGCGAAGAAATTGCTGCTCTAACTGTTTTTTTGCAGTGATATCTGTATCGACACTCAACATCGATGTCGGATTGCCCGCATCATCACGAATTAACGTCCACCGACTCTCGACAATTACTTCCCTGCCAGTTTTAGTCAATTTGTGCAATTCACCCTGCCAAGAGCCTTTTTGCCGCACTGTCTGAGCCGCAATTGCGACTTCCGGCGGGACATCTGTATAGAACAATTGGTCTGTATTCAATCCCATTGCTTCGGCAGATTTCCATCCATAAATCGACTCCGCGCCATTATTCCAAAATTGAATCTGACGATCCAAATCTTGCACGATAATCGCATCAGTAGTGACATTTAATAAAGCGGCTTGCTCCTGAATTTTTTGCGCGGCGGCTTTGCGATCGGTTATATCTATTACTGTGCCAATATATCCAGTCACAATTCCAACCTCATCATAAATCCCAATCGCTTTAACAAATACCCAATTCACACACCCTTGGGGAGTCCTAAATCGATGCTCTGTAATGAATTCACGATTAGCTTGCACCGCATCATCCCACTGAGCCGATACCCATGCTCGATCGTCAGGATGGAGCGAATTTATCCAATCTTGCCCCAACGCTGCGGCTAATGGCACTCCCATCAAGTCTAGACATTGCTGATTGAGAAATATCGTGTTTCCCACTACATCAGTTTGGAAAATTCCCACAGGTGCAGTCGTCACTAAGGCGCGATAACGGGATTCACTTACTTGTAGTTCTGTTTCCATGCGTTTGCGATCGCTAATATCCCGCCCTTCAGGAATTAACATCACAACTTTTCCAGTGTCATCAAAGATCGGACTAAGCGAAAAATCGACAATAATATAGGAGCCATCAGCGAGGAAATGTTTGGCTTCAAACCGCACCAATTCACCCGTGGCAGCTTGGATTACAGCCTGTTGAAGTTGCACTTGCAAATCGGGTGAATGAGTCCACCACGGAGTTGCCCAAAATGCTTGCCCGACAACATCATTTTGAGTTACACCGATCGCCTCTAATGCGGTACGATTAGCTTCGAGTAAAATACCTTGATTATCGAGCAATCCCACGAACTGAAAGGTACCATCAAAAATCGCTCGAAACTTCAATTCATTCTGTCGCACTGACTCTTCTGCTTGCTTGCGATCGGTAATATCAAAGTGAATTGATAGATATTGAAAAGGCTGACCACTCTCATCTAAACATGGGACAATCGTAGTTGCTACCCAATAATAACTACCATCTTTGGCGCGGTTCTTAATTTCTCCACTCCAGACTTTTCCACTAGTAATTACTGCCCACAAATCTCGGAAGAATTCAGGAGGATGATAGCCAGAATTAATTACTCTGTGGGTTTTACCAATTAGCTCCGCTGCGGAATATTGAGAAATTTCACAAAATTTTTCATTGACAGAAACAATCGTCCCCTCCCGATCGGTAGCAGCAACAATTGCCGATCGATCTAAAGCGTATTTCTGAAACTGGAGCGATGTCAATGTGGATTTTACAATAGCTTCAGCATTCTTCTGTTCGGTAATATCTCTGGTAAAACAACGAGCATGGATGAATTTACCATCTTTAAAAAAGGCGTGAACATCGAGCGACACATCACAGATCGAGCCATCCTTTCGATAAACTTGAGCCTCACAGTTTTTAATCGACTCATTGTGAGATACCCGCTGTAAAATATCGGTAATCTTTGCTCGATCGACATGAAAATTTATTAATGGCTGACCGATATATGCAGATCGGTCGTAGCCAAACATATTTAGTTCAGCTTGATTTACCCAGACAATATCGCCATAAACATCCACCCAATGCATTCCAATTAGGGCATTTTCAATAAAGTCAGAAATTCCCTGTTGACTAGCCTCTAAAGCAAGATCGCATGATTGCTGTTCGGCAATTTTGACATGAAGTTCTTCTGTCAATAATGCTGATTCAGCAGTTCGCTCGACTACCCGATCTGCCAAGGTTTGGGAAGCTCGACGTAACTCAGCTTCAACATTTTCTCTTCTAGTTATTTCTACCTGTAACTCTTGATTAATTTGTTCTAATTCTGTGGCTCGATCGATTAGTTGCGATTGCAAACTATCCACCATATATAGCATCTCTAACGGATCGAGTAATTGCAATAGATCCGACTGGGTAAGAATGCCTGCTAATTCACCGAGATCGTTCGTAATTACCAATCGCCGAATATTCTTAGTTTGCATAATCTGTTGCGCCGCCCACAACGAATCTGTCGGCTGCAAACAAAACAGCGGACTACTCATCACCGCTGCTGCTAACAACTGGTCTAAATCGAGTTCAAACGCCTGAAACTGAAGGATATCGCGTTCGGTGATAATCCCCACTGGTTTTGGCGGCTCCTGCCCATCTACAATGACGATCGAGCCGATATTTCGTTGGCGCAGCCTCCCCTGTGGGGCATCGTTCATCATCCGCACAATTTCCAAAACTGTCGTCGTCGGTAAAGCATGAATTACCTCACTCGTCATCCCCTCAGACACCGACTTAAATTTTAAGAGATTGATTGGCTGTAAAACTTGACGAATATGCTCTGGAGTAACAATGCCGATCAGCTGTTCTCGATCGTCTAGAATTGGTAAATGCCGGATATCATGCTGCTGAAACATCGCTAAAGCAGTCATCACAGTATGCTGTTCCAACAGCACCAAGGTAATTGGATCGGCTGTCATTACATCCCCAACAGTCACACTCTGGAGATCGGTTTGACTAGCAGTAAGTTTGACCAAATCGCGTTCTGTGAAGATGCCAACTAATCGACGATCTGCGATAACTAAGACAGAGCTATGGCGTGCAGCGGCTGATATTTCTAATGCTAACAATCGTGCTTCGCTGCTATTACGTTCGGAGTTGGGCAATAGACAGGTATGTCCCTTTGCTTGACTCATCAAGGAAATTACTTCTACTAATGGCAGATCTGGCGCGACGATTAACGGCTGTCGATCGACGATGGATCTCAAGCTTGGTAAACTCTGGCTCAGATTGGCTGTAGGCATATATGCTCAGAATAAACTTCCTTCACATCTATACTAAGTCTAGAGCAAGGTCCATGCAACACGATAGATCGTCACATGCTGGTAGAATCCCCTCCTCGGATCGGATTTTACTAAAATACTGCTAATCTTTCGATTCAAACCAGCCGATAAAACGCGCCAGGTTGGAGCGCGATTTGTCCGAAACCAGGTACCCAACCCAGCCATCCACCTGCTCCCGTTTCGCACATCAGCAAAGCTTCATCATCACTATAATCATTCGGTCGATTGCGCAGTTTGACCCAAATATCAGCTTGTGGTTGAAAACTATCGATCGAGGCTCTGTTTGTATCGGCAAAAAAGCTTCGACAGTGGGCGGTAGCTGTTTTCATAAAACTATCCCAAGACTTCTGTATCCTATTATACAGATTGACAATCGAAATCGACAATCGATCGCATCAGATCTTAATATTAGCCCAAGTTGCTAGTTATGAGTTATCTGTGGAGTTAGGGATTATTCTTGCAAAGTGGCTTTTCTACCCACAGATGCCGAAGTCCGCGAGCGAATGGCTGACTCTGTGAGGCTGGGGTAGTTTATCATGGCATTACCGATCGACTCTCCCGAGACATATATTGGTGCAAGATGTGAGACTTTTCAAACATCCTCTAAGGCTCGCTAAATTGAAGACATGAAACCTCTGACAAAATCCCTCGAAAACTATCTACACAAGCTACTTTTTCTGCACGAAAAATTGAATCGATCGCAGCAAAATGCGATGTTGGCTAAGTTAGATCTAGCTCTAGATGAATGGGATTTAGAAACTTTAGAGGCACCACCGCCCCCGCCATCTGGTTCGACTAAAACTCAACTTACTAATTCCCAACAGCAGGCTTTTATTAAACTACAAGCATTTGCTACCAGCAAAACTATTCGCTACTTTCGACTAGTTGGATATGCAGGTACGGGTAAAAGCTTTCTCATCGCCGAATTCATCAAGTGGTTGAAGCTGCAACAAATTGATTATGTGGTTGCCGCGCCGACGAATAAAGCGACTAAGAATATTAAATCGATCGCCGATCTTGCTGGCGTAACGATTAATGCTATGACAGTTGCCCAACTTTTAGGTCAACAACCGCGACTAAATGAAGAAACAGGCATAGAAGAATTTACGATTAAATCCAAGTCAAAGCTAGATTTTGATATCGTTATTATTGATGAATTTAGCATGGTTAGCTCGACTAATTTTACCGAAATGGAAAAAGCGATCGGAGCTAGAACTAAAGTATTATTTGTCGGTGACGCAGCTCAGTTGCCGCCAGTCGGTGAATCAGAACCAATCGTTTCGACAACATCACTGATTACTCATGAAGCTACCTTAATTGAAGTTGTTAGATACGATGGAGAAATTAGTAAAGTAGCCGAACAAATGCGGACAGATCGACGCTATCAAACAAACTTGTATCCATTTCAATCTACATTAGATGAATCGATTATCTGTTTGCCATATCAAGAGTGGTTAAATGAAGCTGCCAAACTGATTAAATCCTCACAGTGGCAAGCAGACCCCAACTATTGTCGGATTTTAGTATGGCGCAACAATACTGCTGAATCACTAAATGATTGGATCAGATTACAATTATGGGGGGCAAATGCTGAACCATTTAAAATCGGCGATCGATTAATTGCCAAAAAGCCTGTATTTAGAGAATCTAAAGCTCAAGCATCTAGTAGCAGTATGAAAAAGAAAAAAGAATGGAATATTCTCATTAATAATTCTGAAGAATGTGAGGTTGCAGGCGATGGTATCGTCAACCAAAATTCCCAATTTAGTTGGCATGAGATTCCTGTTATCACAGAAGTTGGCGGTCGTCATAAATTAAAAATATTAACCCCACCATCGGAAGTAAAACGCCAAGAACTAATCAAAGAATATCGGGCTAAAAAAGAATGGTACAAAGCTGCTGACTTAGACAAAGCTTTTGATTATTGTCCTTATGCTTATTGTCTGACCACCCATAAAGCGCAAGGTTCGAGTATCGATCATGTTTTTTTACATACCTGGGATATGCGGGGCTGTCCAGATTTACAAAAACTTCAATATACCGGATTAACCAGAACAAAAATCAAGGCTTATGTTCCAGTTTGAGAGAGCTTTGGTGTCATCACTATAGCGATCCTAAATGAGAAGCGTAATCCCTAGAGGGCGGGCATGAAGCGGCACAAATTACGGGACTATTCCCAATTCCCGAGACCCGAAACCCGAACCCCATCAGAATAGTCTCTTTATTTACGCCCAAAACTTTATGAATCCTCGTCAATTAGCATTATTTGCTCTCAAAGATCTGGAGACTGGTAGCTTTACAGATATCGTTATCGATCGATTATTAAGTAAATTTCAATTATCCAATGTCGATCGACATTTATTTACAGAATTAGTCAATGGGATCGTGCGCCGCCAACGCTCGCTTGATGCGATTATTGACAAATTAGCCAAGCAACCCGCCCATCGTCAACCGCCAGATCTGAGGCAATTATTACGATTGGGATTATATCAGCTCCGCTATCTCGATCGCATCCCCGCTTCGGCGGCGGTCAATACTACTGTCGATTTAGCCAAAGCAAATGGTTTGACTGGTTTAGCTGGAGTAGTCAATGGCATCTTACGTCAATATATTCGGCTCCAAGATCGCCAAGAAGAGGTGTTGGAGCTACCTGAAGACCCAATTGGTCGTTTAGGTGTGTTATATAGCTTTCCTGACTGGTTAATCGAGCAATGGGTAGTAGAATTAGGATCGATCGAGACCGAGCAATTGTGTCAATCTTTCAATCAAGTCCCGACGATCGATCTTCGTGTTAATATCCTCAAGATCGATCGAGATTTCAGCCCAGATGCGCCCCAAATCGAGCGAATCGAAGCACAACGCGCCAAATTAATCGATCTCTTTCAAACTGCTGGTAGTCAATCTATTCCCATTCCCCATCTACCCCAAGGATTGAGATTTGTCGGCAATGTCGGTGCAATTAGTCAATTACCTGGCTATGTAGAAGGGTTGTGGACGGTTCAAGATAGTAGTGCCCAACTCGTCACTCATTTACTAGATCCCCAGCCCCACGAAGTCGTCATCGATGCTTGTGCGGCTCCAGGTGGAAAGACTACCCATATCGCCGAATTGATGGGCAATACCGGACAAATTTTCGCGCTGGATAAAACAGCTTCGCGGTTAAAAAAATTGCAACAAAATCTTGACAGGTTGCAATTGGATACCGTTAAAATTCTGACTGGAGATAGTTGTGGATTTAGCGAATTAACCAATACTGCCGATCGAGTATTATTAGATGCACCCTGTTCGGGATTGGGTACGCTCCATCGTCGTGCTGATGCCAGATGGCAAAAAACACCCGCCCAGATTCACGATTTAGCCCAATTACAAGCTAAATTACTCGCCAATACCGCAACCTGGGTAAAAGCTGGCGGCGTGCTGCTATATGCTACTTGTACGGTATGCTCGATCGAGAATGAGGATATCATCCTACCGTTTTTAAAAACTCATCCCGACTGGCACATCGAGCTACCACCCGCTAATTCTCCTTTAGCTAGTTTAGCTGACAATGCAGGCTGGATTAAAGTTTGGCCGCATCGTCACCAGATGGATGGCTTTTTTATGGTGAAACTCCGTCGAAATTAAAGGTAGGACAATTTATAAATTGCTTCTGCCCTTAACTGTACTTCGCCTGGGCATTGCTTGCGCTTTTGTCACAACCACAATCTAGCGATAATGTCGCTAAAGCCTAAAGCCTAACCTCAAATTATGACCGTGCAAAGTACCTCTAAAATTAATACTAATTATTCTTAATAAGCTAGTTCCTGGCGATCGTCTAGCAATTAAATTAACTTGCCAATTGTAGGATGCAAAAAAAAGTCGGATGATGAGCCTAAACTCGTCGATCCGACCTGCCGATCCTTAATTTTTAGAGAGGAGAACACCAACCCAATGACTAGTTCCAATTCTCATCCAGCCCTGAAACTGAATGCAACTTTTACAGTCCAGCAATCTACGATCTTTTACTAGATCCTTAGTAGATGTCTGGCTGCTGGTTATCAATGAACTTGAGTGATATGAATTACTATATATGTATTGAGAACTAATGTCAATACATATTGAGAATTTATAGCAACAGTTTTTTTGGATAGTCCAAAATTAGGTGTCAAGGTACTTACCATCCCTTGCGGCGATCCTCCGCTGGACATCGTTTACGATCATATTCGCGGCGTTGCTAAATCAGAATGCAAAGCATCCGTGTCCGATCCTGTACTTCCGACAAAAATTAGCTTTCCTCTTTTCCCGAATCCCATAGATCTCAATTCAGCAACGCCATCTTAGCTCCTAAACAGCCGACTATAAAGGGTTTCATGCTGCATACTGGCGAGAGACAATCCCCAACTACAGGCATAGAGATCCTCATCAGCCAGAGTAGGGATAATCTGAGACAGGAGATCTAGTTCTTCCTGCAAATGCCATAATATTTGTTGTCCCGCTGTTTGTCCCAGCGGAATTAATTTGATCCCTGCACCGATCGAGTTTGTGACCCAACTGTGTAAATAGGCTAGAATAGCCGCATGTCGATCGATCTGCCAGTATTGTGCGGCAACTCCAAACGCGATCGCGTAATTACAAGGACGCTCTATCCTAATTATTAACTCTTGAATTTCTGGGGTTAATTCAACCAAAAGTTTAATTAAAGAACCGCCCATCTGCCAACTTTGTTGACGTAATTCCTCAGTTTCCCGTGCGGCTGAGAGCCATTGATTCCAGTACTGCAATCCGCTCCCATCCAACCGATTTCCCGACATATACGCGCGATCCATCACGGCTGTTTCAATCCGAATTGCCCCAGCCTGTAATTCCCTCCCAATCCACGTTTGAAGCGTTACTCGATCGAAGATTATCCCCTGAGCAATCAGACTCTCCAGTCCCTCAGAATAACTATATCCACCCACAGGTAACAGTGGACTCGATAACTGCAATAATCTTAATAATTGTTGATTATTTATTACTTCCAAGCTCACACTATTTTCAACTATCCACTATCCACCAATTTAATGATGGCTATAAGCACCACCTTGAGGACAAAATGGCGCAACTTCAGCAACCACCTGCAAACCTAATTGTGTCAACATTCCCGCCAACACTGAATCGGGAGTCAACCGAAGATAGGTAGGTGTTATTTCCAGACTGACATGACGATTGCCTAAATGATAAGCCGCCCGCAGTAAATTAAGTGAGTCGCTGCTAGTTACCGTCAAAACTGGCTCTGGTTTCGCAGCAACTTTAACGAGGAAATCGCCTCGATCGGCTGCGAGCAGATCTCCATCCTGAAGTGTTGTCCCGCGTGGTAATTGTAGGTAAACAGGGCTTCCATCCTCAGTGCTAAAATGATGGCGGCTGCGGGTACGCTCTTCCGCTGTCAGCGAGAGGATTTGTGGTGGGGATGAATGATGGTGATGGTGATGCAACCTTTGACTAAGCACGATTGCTGTTGCAGACGGCGAGCTGTTCGACACTGTAAACTTGACCTCACTAGACGATCGCTGATATTATACCTTCAATTAGATTGGATCGATCTGTATCGCGGGCTAATTCATGAAGCTCCGCACGCGAGTTTGCAGTTGTGAATTCGATCGTACAGCCTGGGTAATTTGATTAAACCGATCGATACTCAGTCCTCGACTAGACGCAATACTCTCGCATTGATTGCAGTATTTGATAAACAGCGATTTCGCTTCACCATTTAAACCCTCCATCGTCCCAGGTTGATTGCAGACTAGATTTGGTAATGCGCCACCACTATTGGCTTGGCTGACTTGCGCGAGTGCGGATTGCCGGAGTGGTTCGATTTGCATCAGCGCAGCAGCATAGTTACGCAGATCTGGATCGCTAAATTCATCCGCTCGGGCCGCACTACCGAACAAGGAACTCGGCTGCTGGGTAAGATCGGGGACTATTCCACCTAAAATACCTAAGCAGCTAGTCATGATGCCCAGCAATAGTGGGCAGGATAAACGGTAAAATCTACTTCGAGTGTCTGGAGTTGTCATATGACTAGGGATGAAACCAATCGAGCGAATTTTGGTTTGAGTTACATTCTAGTTGAAGTGTTTGACTGTCGATAAGTTCCTGATTATTAGGGGTTAAGCTTGATGTTTTAGGCTTTAGGTATTTAGATCGAGCGGTTGCTACAATAATAGCCCGCTAGTGCGGGCTATTATTTAAAAGCTGTAGATTTCGATCGACATACTATGCGGCATCTTCACTTTCAGCAAGCGCAGCCGCCGCAGCAGCAGCTTTAGCTGCTTTCTTGGGAGGATCTAGTTTGAGGCTCAGATAGCGAATGACATCTTCACTCAGTCGCATTGCTCTTTCTAAAGGCGCGATTTCTTTGCCAGAACCAGTATAATTGACCTGAACGTAGATTCCATCGCGGTGCTTGCCAATTAGGTACGCAAGACGGCGTTTGCCACGTTGTTGGATTTCAATATCGGTAGCACCATTGGTTTCGATGATACCCTTGTATCTCTCGACCGACTCATTAGCCTGATCGTCCGATAAGTCGGGACGCAGGATGTACATGATTTCGTATTTATCGCTCACAGATTCTCCTTATGGACATATTGGCTTAGGCGCGATTCACATTTGTGTCTGCCCAAGCAAGGATTTACTATCTTATCAGCAATTGAGGCCGTTTGGATCGACTAAATTTTAAATCCGATCTAGATAACTAGCTAAACCCTCTGGGTAAATGATTATCCTGGTTTTCGAGATAGGCGATAATCCACCAACCACAGGTAGTAAAACTCAACAAGAAACACGTGGAGAGAAGATAAGCACTACAGATAACACGGACGATGGCGGGTGCGGAAACAGGATCGAACATGGTTCATTCAGCTCAAGGCTGTTGAAATTGTTTTTGAATCACCTTATGTACGCAATTCTGCTATTTACTACGGTAGATCGGCGGTGTTTTCCAGCACTTTGATTGGAGATTTTTAGTGCTAGCATCACCAGAACTACGTCAGCGTAATATAGATATATTGCTAGTTGTTGGGATGATTACCCGATGAATGAGCTGCTCTAAGCTAGAGCCACTGGTCTAGATCGGTAGATCGAGCAAACGCGGTAAGCTGCGATGATCTCAATCTATAGTTATTGTACCTCTATTTATTAAGAAATGTTTAAGAATTTTTGAAAATTGGCTAGATTATAGTTTTATTTTGAGCTGCAATCCTTGAATCAAGCATCACTGCTGGTACCAACAACCTATATTATCTCGATCGAATTGAGAAAGAAAGCAATTAACTCGATCGCGATATACTTGTTTACAATTTGTAACTATCGCTGTGACGATCGTCACAAAAATATCTGCTGGGGGAATTGTGTCGATCTTGCCGATAGCGATCGATGATTCGATGCTCGATCGATTGTTAAGCCTTCGACAAATCCTAATACTTTGGTGAGTCGTCGATCGGCTTGTCTACTTTGAAACGCCTGGATTTCCGATCTCACAATTTGAGTTAGCAATTTCTCTAAACTTAAATTTCTGTCAGCTAAATCCATCTGCCAAGTTGTAAACAGATATCGAGATCCAGTAGAGTTACTTTACGCCGCCTAATACTGGGCCAATTTCGTTAGAATGTGTGAGATGTGTAAGCCTTGCGACTTTCTCTAATGAATACCCAACTGGATCGACAAATCAAAGAATTCTATGATGCTTCTAGTGGGCTGTGGGAAGGAATCTGGGGCGAACACATGCATCATGGCTATTATGGTGAAGATGGAAATCTCAAAAAACTAGATCGTCGTTTAGCGCAGATCGACTTAATCGAAGAACTACTCACTTGGGCTGATGACTTTACCACAAACCCACCCCAGAATATTCTCGATGTCGGTTGTGGGATTGGTGGAAGTAGCCTCTATTTTGCTGAGAAATTTGGTGCTCAGGTAACGGGGATTACGCTTTCTCCCGTACAGGCGAATCGAGCCAATGAACGCGCAAAAGCGGCTGGTTTGCAAGCAACGACTGATTTTCAGGTGGCGAACGCACTCACTATGCCTTTTGCCGACAATAGCTTCGATCTGGTATGGTCGTTGGAAAGTGGCGAACATATGCCAGATAAGGCGAAATTTTTGCAGGAGTGTTATCGCGTATTGAAACCAGGTGGAAAGCTAATCCTGGCGACTTGGTGTCACCGTCCGACAACGGCGAAAACACCTTTGACTCGTGAGGAGGAGAAGCATTTACAAGATATTTATCGGGTTTATTGTTTGCCCTATGTGATCTCGTTGCCAAGCTATACAGAGATTGTCGAACAGTGTGGCTTCAAGGATTTGCGCGTCGATGATTGGTCTACCGCAGTCGCCCCATTTTGGGATGAGACGATCGCTTCGGCAATTACGCCACAGGCAGTTATCGGGCTATTGAAGGCTGGTTGGAAGACGATCGAGGCGGCGATATCATTAAGGTTGATGAGTGAGGGTTATCGGTGCGGTTTGATTCGCTTTGGTCTGATTGCCGCAACGAAATAGACTCCAAATACAGCACTTCCGGCTGTCGTAGGATACATTTTTTTATTCTTAACTTGCTCACTGACTAACTTTCAGAGATTAGACTGTACCTCATAGCTGCTGGAAGTGCCGTATCCGCAACTTGAGAACAATAAGTGCTTAAATATCGTCTTTGAAGAAAGATAGAGCCACAATTTTCTCTATCTATTGACTCGAACAGAGATCCCAGATTTCAGCCGATTGATAGATAGTATTGCTTTTGCAGGGCTGTTAATATATGGACAGAATAATAGTCAACAATCCGCGAGCCGCAGTCAATACTGCGAAATGAGCATTAGAACTTGACTTTATGGAAATCGATTGCATTCATTTTTATGTTGTAGATGCCACCCGAACGCGAGATTTGTTAGTTCAACAAATGGGTCTACGATATTTGGGTGGTAAAATTAACGAACATACAATCGAGTATCTAGTTGGTAATTATCACCTATTATTTTCGATCGCATCACCACTCAATTCGGCTAGTCCTGTAGCTGATTATCTTCAGCTTCATCCCTCGGGAGTGAGGAATATTTCGTTTAGGGTTCCAGATCTTGATGAGATGAGACGAAAGATCGATCGATTGGGAATCGAAATTCTGGCAGTCTCTTCAGAAGCAGATGAATTTCCGTGGTTGACAGTTCGGGGGTGGGGTTCGATCGATCATACAATTATTCAAGCCTCATCAGAATTAACAGATTCAACCATCACTCTAGATGAATCGATTACAGGTATCGATCATCTCGTCTTAAATGTTGCCGTTGGCGAACTAGAACCAGCCGCACTCTGGTATCGGGATCTCTTCGACTTTCAAGTCCACCAGACATTTGATATTCATACTCAAAAATCGGGATTAACCAGTCAGGCACTAGTTAGTGCCTGTGGGAAGATTAGGTTTAATATCAATCAGCCTAGTTCGAGTAACTCTCAGATTCAACAGTTTTTAAATACAAATCGAGGTGCCGGAATTCAACACATTGCCTTGCAAACTCATGATATTTTCACAACTATCGATCGAATGCAACAGCAAAAATTAGCTTTTCTACCGATCGATCGAACCTATTATACTCAATTACAAATTAGGGCTAAAACTGCACAACAGCAATCCCTCACCGACGACGAGTGGCAAAAACTCCAACGTCTGCAAGTTCTCATGGACTGGACTGAATCCGCGCCTGAAGCATTACTACTGCAAATATTCACCCAACCCATATTTGAATCCCCAACATTCTTTTTTGAAGTCATCGAACGCCGCAACCTGGCAAAAGGATTTGGACAAGGTAATTTTCAATCACTATTTGAAGCGATCGAACAATATAATAGTATATAGCAGTAATCTAGGACTTACACGTTAAAAACCGATCCGATCGGTGGATGACTAATACCAAATCCGCTTTACACAGACCCCCGATCTAATTTCACCAAAGCTGTTAAATAGAGCGGCTGACGACTGACGGCTGAATGCTATTATAAGTAAGTTTTTCAAACAGGGTTTGGTATGATTACTCTCGTTGCCAAAATTAAAGAACTTATCCATTAGGGCAATATTCGCCTGATTATTCTCAAAAGTTATGCAATTTACCCGTAAATTTCTAATTATTATTGGATTGTTAATCTTTCTAGGATTCGCATTTAGTAATTTGGACATCGAGCGAGTATTTGCAAAAAAAATTACCCGAAGTAGTCCGATCTCTATGGACTATAGCTATGAAGGATGGTCTTTCAAATTTGATAATTATGCAGTCAAACATCAGGGCAAAGCTGTACTCGATCTTGAAATTAGCTATCGATATAAGAATGGAATTGGTAAATCAAAGCTAATGAATTATCCAGATTTTGTACCGATTTATAAATTTATCGACAACTTTTTTGTGAATTATCCCAATGAAACTGATTATTGGGAAATTTTAAATAAAAGGTTGGTCGAGTCTTTGCTCATAAAACCGATTCCTACACCATACGGAATCAAATACAACTTAGCAGATATCTTAGACTCTTTAACTATAAAGATAGATGTCAAAGCAGCTTCATCCGATATTAATATTCCTCGCTCTAGTATAGTTACAGGAAAACCTCATAGAGCAGGTAGAATCTGGACAGGTAATTAAGGCGACGATCGATAACCAGTAAATCCAATAAAATCGCTTTATTTAACCCAATCTCGATCCCATCCAGCACCACCAACTTCTAAACCAGCAACATTACTATTTGCTGCGATAATTTGCTTACCTTGACGAGTCCGTAGATCGATCGATAATAAACCCTTAAGCGTATCTCGACAACACATTACCAAACCCTCTTCTGTCGGCGTGCGCACCATCGTACCAGCTAAGTCAGTCGTACCGATTAGTTCCACTCGAAAATCTCCATTTGTAGCTTGAATACGCCATTCTCCCCAAGGTTGAATTTGCCAACTAATCTGGGAATTCCACGGTACAAATTCATAAAACCTGTCGCGATAATGAATCCCGATCATCGCCACTTCTTCCATCGTCCATAAAACCTTTCTTCGCCCACCGCCAGCAGTTACCGCTAACCCAACTGTCTCACTAAAACTATTGCAATTTACCCAAAACCATTTCTCTGGAAAAGATCGCCCCCAATTCTTTTCACTATAAGCTGGCGCACGACTAAATTCATAGCGTTCTCCCCGCCATTCAATCCACCCCGTAGCCAAGCCATGTGCCATCAGAATCTGCCATCCTGGTTCAAATATCGGTAAGTACGATAGCCAACCAGCAGTAGCTTGCTGAGGCTGCTGGGGCTGTCCCCAGCCATATACAGGAACGATCTGATAACACCATCGACAGTTATGTTCTGGTAAAGCTCCTTGATGTAAAGTAGCCGTGACTTGATAACCTTGAGTAATCTGATTCTCAAATGCTTCCATCGACAATAATTGCGGGCGGATATCTAGATTAGTTTCACCCCAATGTCCTAAACCTAACCGATCTTTGCTCGCCCAAAACTTATTAGGGTTAGGAAAAGAAGACAGTAAATATTGATAGTCAATTCCTAGAATTTGTGCTGCTACACCATTATTAGCACCCCCACCAGATGGATCTTCAATCGAGTACATAAAAGCGAAAGACTCTCGAAGTCTAGGTAAAGTAACCCGAAAATACCACCCTTCAAAAAAACTACGATCAAATCCATTCCAATGATATCCACTATGAGGTGTTTCCAAAGTTCAGTCTCCTATCTGAAAGTACCCAATCTTTAGCCCCTAAAGCCTAAAGTCTAAAACCTAAAACCTAATTCCCAAAACAAGCAATCGGAAACAGCAGATATTCAAAGAAAAATAATTTCCAGATAAATTGATAGAAACTAGCGATCGAGTCTTTTTGTTCTAAATCTATATCCTGACTGCGCCACCATAATAATCCAAGTAATCCAGCATGAGA
>NZ_JANOJV010000313.1:0-2867 GCF_031418915.1 Chamaesiphon sp. VAR_48_metabat_135_sub
TCGTGAGGTCATCGAGCGCGGTCACACCGCTTGCACTTTTTGCGTGTACGTCCGCTCCGCGATCGATTATCGTCTCATAGTAATTAATTGTTTGGAGCAAACAGCTAGAATGAAACTGTTGCTCTGGATTTATACTTGGTAATTTATTTAGTACTTGCATCACTTAATTTAGATCGTACGTGTCGGTTTTATTACTAGCTTGTTGCTCTTGATATTGTGCCCACATTTCTCGATAGGCTTGTTCCATATCAAGTGTAAATTGCTTGGCATTCCAGACTGGTGCGCTAGTTCTACCTGCATGTAATTTACCTTTGACTTGCCATCTCAATTCGCGATCTAGTCCTAGCTTAATCCCCCAATCAATGTATTCTTGCTGATTCCAGGCAATCCCTTCCGTAATCCCCGCATTGATCATAAATGTGTAACTATTGCGTGCCGCAAATTGCTGTCCCACCTGTGTAACCATCGGAATCCCCATCCACAGAGTTTCGAGAGTTGTAGTGGCCCCATTGTAAGGAAAAGTATCGAGAACTACATCTGCGATCGCTAAATTGGCTCGGTGGCTATATTCATCGATATCTCGCTCTAAAAAGCGCAACCGATCTAAACTAATCCCCACTTCTAAAGCTAATTCACTAAATAATCTCTGGATAGTTTCGTTATCACTCTTACCTTTGATTAAGAAATAACTATTAGGCACAGCCTTGATAATCTCCATCTGAGCTTTAATACAATCTGGATGACGTTTGTAGCCAGATTGACTGCTCAGATAAATCACCGCATCAGATGGAATATCCAAATCCTCACGCAGTAGATTTGGGGTACCAATTTCAAATCCATCAACTGCTAAATATGTATGAGGCAATCGCCAAATTTTCTCGGAATAATATTCTTGTGCATCATCTGGCAAAACATAAGGATCGGCAATGAAATAATCGACAGTAGGAATCCCCGCAGAGTCCCAACCCAGCCAAGACAACTGTATTGGAGCTGGCTTGTGTGCCATAAATAAGGATGTTAAATCATATGTGAGACTATCCAAATCAATTAAAATATCAATTTCATCTGCTTTTATTTGAGCTACATTTTCTTCGATAGAACCATTTAAGTATGAAGTAGAATCTACTTTATCTCTAAACCATGCATGATTAAATTCATCATCCTTGTTTGTATTCAGACAGTAAATAAATACTTGGAAAAAATCTCGATCGTGATGTTGAATTAGCCACCGACTTAGCCATCCAACTGAATGACACTTGAATCCAATCCCAATATAGCCAATTCGGATACATCCAGTTCTTTTTATTAGTGATGATTCCTCAACATCATATTCTGCACTAATTGGTTGAACATTCTGCTGGTAAATAGTTGCTAATTGATTTTGTAATATTTTATTTGCACGAGGATTATCTTCTGTATATGGCAAGAAGAATGAGGACATTATTAATGATTGGTATTGCCCTTGCTGTAAATTTCGAGGTGATGCCTGAATAATATCTGATAACAACTGTCTGTGGAGATTAATTACTTTATCTATATCTTGTAAGTTTCCAGCAGTAAAGTGTGCTCTTTGAAGTTGATAGCTTCCAAATAATTTATCAGTTACTTTTGATGCCAATCTGCAAAAATCCTTGGCAATTATAGTTGCTTTGTCGTAAAGACCAACACCAGAATATGTATAGCTTAGAACCTGGAGTATACTCAATGTATTTGGCTGAATCTCATTACATATTTCAACTATTTTAACAATAAATAAATTAGCACCATCTTGGTTAAAGCTTTGAAATAATACACCCATGAGCTTTCTGATCACGAGAGTTCTTTCTAATGTCATCATTTGTAAGCAGAATCTAATGACTTCAAGACTCTCATCACTCCAAGTATCTAGCAACGATCCTACGACTTGTTCCAGAAGATCCTCATTGATACTCTCGATACTCGCGTCCAAAAGTTCATTTACGCGCCACTCAATTAGCGATACTGTTGTCAGCGTACCGATGAGATTCTCTATACAAATTAGGTGGAGAATATTTTCAATTTTATCAGGTAATAATATCCAAATGTTTTGACGGATTAACCAGGCTTGGTCAAATTTTTGGATTTGGGCTAGATGGCTAGCCTCTATTTCCAAAACTGAAATCAAATCATCGGTCAAATTTTCAAGTTCACTTTCATTGGAGGTCGCAAAGGGAGTAAACCAAGCAGCTTGCGCGTCATCTTCCCTACCTGCTAATAAATATGCAACCCCCAGATGCCAATAGTTTTTAGCAATCGTATTATCATTAGAAATCGCTATTTCATAAAAACTGATCGGATTTGAAGGTCGATCGATCAAATTGATCGAGAGGGTAGATGTTAGGACCTGCATGAACTTAATCTCAACAGAGAAGGATAGATCTTTCTTGAGTATACTGACTAATAGATCGAGATCGAATCCAGGTAATTACGGAAAAAAATAGATCACTACAGTTTATTAACCGTAAATTTACTGACGTTAGTATCCAACAGTTCCCAATCCTCAAAATCTGGATTAGCTATTAACTGCAAATAGAGTATTAATATTTAGATGCTGAGGTTAATCTGAGATCCAGTGCAAGTAACTGAATTCGTAGTAAATGTTGTTGGTGCAGGAGCTGTAGTTCCAGGGAGTGATACTTCACAAAGTATAGTACCAATTACACTCTGACTTGCCGGATTACTGTAATAAATACTCCCACCACTGTAACCTTTGAGAATTATATCATTGGGACGAGCAATAATAGTTGCTGTATCATTACCAGCTGCGAGCGTGTAGCTAAAATTAGTAGTAGTACCAGCAGTACCTCCAGCAATGGTACCAAGAGCTAAAGCATCAAAGGAAGTAGAAA
>NZ_JANOJV010000314.1:0-2669 GCF_031418915.1 Chamaesiphon sp. VAR_48_metabat_135_sub
CGCCCAGATGGAAGCTTGGCTGGCTAATCCCGTGCTAATGTCCGCCGATGCCGATGCCGAATACGCCGAAATCATCGAGATCGATCTTAATAGTATTACGGAACCGATCGTCGCCGCCCCCAACGACCCCGACAACATCAAACTCCTGAGCGAAGTCGCCGGAGCTAAAATCGATGAAGTCTTCGTCGGCTCCTGCATGACCAATATCGGACACTACCGCGCCACCGCCAAAGTCCTCGACGGCGAACCCGCAGTCACCACCCAACTGTGGATTTGTCCCCCCACCCGCATGGACGAATCCCAACTCAAAGCCGAAGGCATGTACGCGATCTTCGATGCCGCTGGAGCACGGACAGAAATGCCAGGATGCAGTCTCTGTATGGGCAATCAAGCCCGCACCGCCGATAATGCGACGGTGTTCTCGACATCTACCCGCAATTTCAATAACCGGATGGGGAAAGGTGCCCAAGTCTATCTCGGTTCGGCAGAATTAGCCGCTGTTTGTTCGCTGTTGGGGCGGATTCCAACGGTATCGGAATATCTAGATTTGATGAGTAAGAAAATCAATCCGTTTGCAGGGGATCTGTATCGTTATCTGAATTTTGACCAGATTTCTGGTTTTGAAGATGAAGGGCGAACTGTCTCGGTGGATGATATCAAAAAGTTAGCCGAGGTGTAAATTTGGGAATAATGGACTGAGGTGGGCATTGCCCATCCAGCCCTTTTAACGCGAATATTTACACTATTTTCTCGGTTGTCATGAGATAACATGCAGGATTAGGGATTGAATAAGGTTTTAAAGTCAAGGGTGACAACACTCGATAGATTTGGAAGTGTTGTTTTAATCGATCTAACATACTCGATCGACTAAATTATTATGCGATAATCCCGAAACTGAAAGCTATGAGCGTAAAAAACTTAATCGAAAATGTCATCAAAAAGGTTTCAGTAGAACTATTATCAATCATTGCGCTTGCTGCTATTAGTGGTGGCGGTACCTTTGCTTGGTTTGCTTGGTCTAATTCTAGACTACCTGTGAGAGTAATAGATAAAGTGACTAAATTAGCAGTTTCTGATGTTAATGTGACAATCGGAAATAAAAATGGATTGCAGACTTTAAAGTCTAATACATTTGGTGAAATAATTTTCATAAAACCAGATTTTAGTATTCCAGTTGATGTTTTAGTACCAGAAAATTCTGTACATAGCCACTATAAGGCATCTGTCCAATCAGCAGAGGATTCAAGACTCACAGAGATTGAGTTAGATACAAAAAAAACACCACCATTTCCACCACCACCACCACCTGTCCGCGATCCTGTCTGGAACCCACCAATAATAAAAACAGGCTCGGATGGTAAGGGTGGATCTGCAAATTTCAGTTTTTATACTTTAATTGGTGTTGGGAACGACTATAGATGGAAGATTGGAAGTGAATCAGAAATAGAAGTACTTGAGGAGGGAAACAAAAAATCCCTCATCAATGCAAAAGATTTCTTCAACACAAAAATTGCCCACCTAGTAATCGATAAAAAGGCAGGGATAATTGCAGTTGGAAATGCATCGTGTGAGGGTAATATTGAAGAAGAGGGCAAAAGAGCTAGAAAAAGAGCTAACGTAATAAGAGATTCTATCCAAGAAACATTTTCCAATGGCGTGCTTCAATTAATACTAGGTAAGTATAACGATGATCGATGCTCTTCCAAAAATACTAACGAGACATTAACACAACGGAGTATTATTATAATTACTTTCTCTGATCCAACTGAAAATCTCGATAAAGAAAAAGCTGCTAAAGATGCTTTTGCTAAGGCATTAGCAGATCCAGAGTTTACAAATAATTTGCGGAATAAACTATTTTTTGACAAATCAAAAAGTCCTTTGACAAGAGATTTAGATATTGCCAAGTATAGTTGCTTTTATTTGGCAGCCTCACCACCCGATTGTAAAAAGAAATAGACTACAAGGGTTAGCAGTGCCCATAATCTATATTTTGCTGTATAAATATTGTGATTTATGGGTGACTTGTAAAAGTAAGGATATAATCGTAGTTGAGGGAGAATCCTGGAACAGTGTTATGACCACACCTAACTCACCCAACTCTAAGCCAACCAAGCGCAGTAGCCATGAGGATGCTTACCTACTAGGTGAGTTGATTGGTAGTGTCGTTGAGGAGATTGATCGTCAAATGACCCTCAATGATGATGTGACAGATTTACGAGATTCCCTAGATCGTGTATCAAAAGATAGATTACAATGGGAAAAAGAAAAATCTGATACATATGAATCAAGAAGTCGGGAAATCGATCGCAAGTGGAAACGATACTAAGTTAAAACACTTCATCTACCTAGATCGCAGCCGTTTAAACTCCTATACAGCCCAAATATCGGATGGCTTAACTCAGATTCGCCGACTATCTGAGACAATTAGCCAAAGGGACGTTAACAACCCTACCGAAGAGTATCAGGAGCAAACCCGCGAAAAAAGTTCTGCCGCTGAGGGTAGCATTGGTGCTAACATCGCTATGAGAGGATGTTTGGAAATACGGAGAGTATAAAATATTCAAGCAAGTCTCCGTAGCATAAGTCGGATCATAGCAATGTGGATGAAAGCCTCTGATGAAGCAGGTAAACGTTCGTAATCAACATTAAGACGGCGACACCAGTGC
>NZ_JANOJV010000315.1:0-8108 GCF_031418915.1 Chamaesiphon sp. VAR_48_metabat_135_sub
GAATTAGTTCGTTACTTTGATGGCGATTTACAGTTTGATGGGAGTATCGCTGATAAAGGTGGTCGGATCGCCCGTAACGGTCGGGATATCTTATTTGAAACAGATAGCGGTGACAATCCCTCTGCACCTACTACCTTTGTCGGAATTACCGCCAATGGGGGGAACACGCTCACCTCTAACCGATATGAAATCGGACAATATTCTTCGCTACGCAGCAGAATTCTGGCAGGAGATCCCTTGTCCAATCTCATTGCTGGCGATACCAATGGCGACTCATTTATTGACAGTGCGCCTTATGACGTAACTCCAGCATTTCGCAATACTTTTTCACTAGCACCGGGCGCAACTACATTCTATGTTACCGAGACACTATTCGGCACGGGCGTACCAACTCAAGTATCTTTACCAGAGACAATTACCGTAGCAGCCACCGATGCTAATGCTTTTGAAAATAATGGCGATACGGCAACTTTTATGTTGACTCGCGCTAATGCTAACGATACTAAAGCAATTACCGTTAACTATACGCTTTCTGGTGCAGCTATCAATGGTACTGACTATACGAATGTCAATGGTTCTGTGACATTTCTAGCAGGTCAAAATACGGCGACAGTTACAGTCAATCCGATCGCTGACAATATTACTGAAGGCATAGAATCGGTAGTCTTGACGATCGATAATGGTTCTGGATATAACTTGAGCGATCGTAGCCGACAAGCACGAATTACCATTGCTGATGATAATTCGATCGCCAATCTACCAACACTCGTTAGTATCGATAGTGTTAGTTTCACCGAAGGTAATACTGGGACAAAGAACGCAGTTTTCAACGTCACCTTAAACAAAGCTAGTGAAGTAGAAGTTACGGTAGAGGCTTCTACTGTCGATGGTACGGCTACCGCAGGTAGCGACTATACCGCACTCGATAAAACAACCATCTACTTCGCTCCTGGCGAAACTACCAAACAGATTACGGTGGCGATCCTGGGCGATCGGACGATCGAATCTGATGAAACGTTCACAGTCAATCTTTCCGATCCGACTAATGCCACTCTCAGCACGGATGCTTCGGTAACTGCGAATATTATAAATGATGATATCCCGATCTCGATCGCGGTGCGTGATGCTGATACGGCGGAAACTAAATCTGGTGAAACTCCCAATCACGGACAATTTGTGATTACGCGCAGTGGCGATTTGAGTCAATCGCTGTCAGTAAAATATACTCTGTCTGGTACGAGTACTAACAATGATGATTATCAAACCCTTACTGGTACGAGTATTTTTGCCGCAGGTGTAGACCAAGCCTTTGTCGATATTAACCCGATCGATGACCGCATTTATGAAGGCGCGGAAAGCGTCACACTCTCCGTTTCAACTGAAGACTACTTAGTTACAGGATCGAGTAGTGTTACCGCCACGATCGCTGATAACGATGCTGTCGATCCAAAATTGATCGAACCAGCTCAAAATTTACTATCAATTGATGGTGGAACTGCTAAATCGCTGATGAAATTTAGTAAAGTATCCCAGCGAGGCGACAATCGCAACGAGGTCTTTGCTTTTGTCGTCGATGATGATTTGGGCAGCATTAATGGCATTAAGCCTGGAGAAAGTGGTTACTTAGCCGCCGCACTCGATCGCGCCCAATCGATCTTTTCAAATTTAGGTAATAGTGAATTCGACAAACAAAACGATCGCAATTCCGAGCGATACTTAAACTTTGTGCCTGGTCAGCGGATCGAATTTGCGGAGATTATTAACGACACCCTCGATGGAGTCAAAAGCGATCTTGCAGCGGGTGAATCAACTGCGAATATCTTATTTTCCCTTCCCGATGCTAATCCTAGTGGTGCTGCGCAGGTTAAATTTAATCTCATCGCTAGCGACAATAGCTACCAAATCGACTTCAACGATCTGGTAATTAAAGTAGAAACGCTCGATAACTTTAATTTGCCGATGGGTACTGCCTTACAAACTAAATTAGAAGGACAAGTCATCGATTTACGTATCTATGGTGGTCTGCGATTGGCCGATACCAAGGCAACTGGTGATGCTGACTACAATAATTACATCGGTTTCTATGAAGTGCAAGACGAGCGAGGAACGCTATCAAATGGACTCAAACCAGGGGAAGCTGGCTATGTTGAAGCCGCAGTTCGAGAGGCTATTCTGAGTAGTACCAGATTCAAGAGCCAAGTCGATACCGATCTCAGTGTCCTCGGCGGGAAAATCTTGGCTCCAGTGGTAATTGCCAACGGTACTTTTGATGACTTCCTCAACAAAAATCCCGAAAACAAAGCCAACAGTAGCGTTCATGCTTACTTTAACTATCTGGGAGCTAATACCGATAAGGTAGATCACTTCCGATCGCTTGGAGATAATAAGTTCGGAATTGAAGATATGTATGGTGGCGGCGATCGCGATTATAACGATCTGATCTTCCAAGTGAATATCAAAGCTTAAATCGATCTCTCAAATTTTAGATCTTGCATCAATGCATAGATACTATTGCTGCGGCGACCTTTGGGTACCCTAAGATCTACCCTACTTACTAATGTTTTGGTACTGTAGAATTGCGCTATATCCCCGACTTCTCGAAGAAGTCGGGGATATGTCTTCTAGCTTCAAAGGTTCCTGAATTGCCCCTCCTGGGGAATGTGCGTGATAACATCACTAATACGAGCGTGAAGGAAAGGAGATCCGGAGATGAGTGGATTACAAGCATTAATTTTTGATGTCGATGGAACTTTGGCAGACACCGAGCGGGATGGACATCGGGTGGCTTTCAATCAAGCATTTGCCAATGCGGGGCTAGACTGGGATTGGTCGATCGAGTTATACGGGAAATTATTGGCTGTGACTGGTGGGAAGGAGCGGATGCGCTTTTATCTGGACACCTATCGTCCTGACGTACAAATGAATGACGAATTAATTGCCGATCTGCACAAAGCCAAAAATCAGTATTACGCGCAGTTATTAGAGCGAGGGGGGATTCCACTCCGTCCAGGTGTTAAACGGCTGTTAGAGGCGGCCAGAGCTGCCAATCTGCGCCTAGCGATCTCGACGACAACTACCCCTGCAAATGTGTTCGCATTATTAACGGGAAATATTGATGCTGAATGGTTTGAAGTCATTGCAGCGGGTGATATCGTCCCCAAAAAGAAACCCGCGTCAGATATCTATGACTACGTGCTAGACCAGATGAAATTACCAGCAGCGAACTGTCTGGCATTTGAAGATTCGGAAAATGGTCTAATTTCGGCGATGGATGCTGGTATCGTCACCCTGGTAACGATTAACGACTATACCCAAAATCATAATTTCGATCGCGCCAAACTAGTATTATCCGATCTCGGCGAACCCGATCGTCCTTGTCAAATTATCCAAGGCGATACCCAAGGCTCCACCTATGTCGATCTCCCCCTCCTCACCAGATTAATCGCCGCCTAAATCGATCGAATCGAACAACAGAATGTGGGCTTGAGGTCGATCCATTTTTAAAAACCACAAAAAAGCTCCGAGTTTTAACTTGGAGCTTTTTTGTGTGAAAGTCTAGAACCGATCTGGTGGGCACTGACCACCCTACAACTATCTATTCACTTTCAACTTTCAACTTTCCACTAATTTAAGTTGCCTCCATCCAGTCATAGATTCGATCGAGTTGTTCGATCGTCACTAGTCCGTATTGCCATAAAATCATCGGCAAAGGGCCTGGATTGTGTTCTACTTGTTTGAGGGCGATCGCCATCGAAGAAGCAGAAATAGCCAAATCATCTTGTAAGAAACGAATTAATTTTGTTAAAGGGGTAGATGCGATCATGGCCGTACCTCCGGCTGAATGTTAAAAAAGTATTTATTAAAAAGGGAGACAAATCTGCACCGAGTCCAATCTTCTTTGCGAAAACTGATAACGGCAACCGTTAATTTAGATCTTCACCAGTGTCAATCTAAATTACAGAAAGATTCAAACTAAAATTTATTTTGGCGATCTTTTCAGTTACAAACCCATTCGGGAACAACTGACCGAAGATTGACAGTACCGATGATGTCGGCAGTAGTTTCTGGATTCAATTGAGTTGTAACTAATTTAGATCGCCTATTTGTTTTGCTGGTAGATCTCTCATCATCTTGATTTGCCAAATGAGGAAATCGAAGACTGGCAGTAACAAATATTTAACCCTGTTAACGGCTGTTTAGAATCCGTGGAAACACGGTGTTTTATTAAAGTTTGAATTGGAGTGTCAGTGTATTTTGGTATTCTTATTATTAAAGATGGATTATAGCATTGCTATCGACGTTGCTATCTGAAACTATAGTAATTTAAGCCTTTTGGCTGAATAGTTGCGAATTTTCAAGCGATCGCCAACTTTAAGACGAAGCTCTGTTACTCTACCACCGCGTAATTCAATCACCCCGTCGATGTTATTTTTTGGCTCGGGGCCGTAGCCTGGACAAGGATCGCCCGCGCAAGGCAGTATTTGTTCGCCAATATGTTTAACTACGCCATTAGACATAAAAACCATATCTAAGGGAATGAGTGTATTCTTCATCCAAAAGCTGACTGGACGTGGTGGGGAAAATACAAATAACATCCCTCGATTGTCTGCCAAATCCGTGCGATTCATCAGCCCAATAGATTGCTCTTTAGACGTGCGTGCGACCTCTAATTTGATAATCTGTCCACCAATGGTAACTTGAGCCGTTATGGGCAGTTTTTGCACCTGTGGAGCAGCTTTAAGATCTGGTATGGATAGTGCTGCTGGATTTTTAGTCTGGATTGGTGGTGCGGAATCAACGGAAAGGGAACAGCCGAGCAGTAAGATCCCAACTAGTCCGCAAGTTATGCCAAATTTGAGGTGCTGTTTCACAATTCTAGGGTTAGGGGTTAAGGGTTAGATTGCGCTGGAGCGATCGCAATAGTTTTTCTGTTGCTCTCATCCACTTTAATCGCTACACCTCATCCCCTCAGAGCGTAGCGACGATTAAAACTTAAATTTTGTTTCCAGATATATTTATATCGATCTTTGTTCATGACTCGATCGATAATATAGACACTATTGAAGGCAGAGATCTGCGGGTACCCATTAAGCGGTGCATTGTGACAAGACAGGGCACACCTATCGGTTAGTTGTGCTAGGGTTAACCTCATCTATGATCTAATCGCGGAGCACATAACCAACACCACGGACTGTTTGAATCAGCCGCTTACCGCCGTCTTTTTCTAGCTTGAGTCGGAGGTAGCGAACGTAAACTTCGATTACATTGGATTCGCCGAGAAAATCATAGCCCCAAACGTTTTCTAATATTTGTTCCCTGGTAAGCTCGATTTCGGGCTGAGACATCAGATAGCGGAGCAGTTCAAACTCTTTTACCGTTAATTCGATCGATCTTTCGTTGCGTAAGACGCGGTGAGTGACGATATCTAAAACGAGATCGCCGAATCGTAACTGTTCGCCGACGGGAATATTGGAGTGAAGATACAGCCCGATCGTGTGCAGAAAGTTGGGAGCATGATATGGTTTAAGAAAGTAGTCATCAGCTCCAGATTCCAAACAGACAATCCGATCGGCAACAGTGTCCTGTGACATCAGCAATAAAATCGGTGCGACAATACCCAACTCGCGGAGCTGAGGTATCAGTGTCAGTGCTGATTCGCCAGGTAATGCTCGATCGATCGCAATCAATGCTGGGTGCAATCTTTTCGCTTGTTCCAATCCTATTCTGGCATTTTCGGAAATCGACACCTGATAACCAGCCTTAGTCAGATCGAGATTCATTTTCTCCGCTAGTGTCGAGTCGTTTTCGATCAGGAGGATTGGAGTGTTTTCAGTCATGGGATAGGGGATAGGGGATAGGGGATAGGGGATAGGGGTTAACAATTTGCTGGGAGAGTTTTGAAGACTAATTTCCGACAGTGAAAATTAGACTATTCCCTAATCTCTATCCCCTATTCCCTAAATTATGGCAATTCTACCGATGTCGGCTTCGCAATGTGCGGTAGTCCCCATCCTAGTTTCTCACGCAAAATCTTGAAGTATTCTGGAGGTTGGAGGCGGATAAATTTGGCAGGATAGGGCGATCGCTCGATGCGGATGGTAAATTCAGGGAGGATATAACAGCCGCCATTACCATCTACTACCATGACGAGGCGATTGGGGTTGGCTGAGTTGATGGTGACAGGTTCGGTGTCGGAGAAGACGAGAGCGCGGGATGCGAGGGAATGGGGGCAAATCGGCACTAATTGGAGTGCGGCTACGCCAGGGGCGACGACGGGACCGCCAGCACTGAGAGAATAGGCGGTAGAGCCTGTAGGTGTGGAGAGAATTACACCATCAGCGGCAATATCTACAGGTGCGTGTCTGCCAACTGTCACTTCAAAGTGGCACATGCTGGTGAGTGGTTCGCGATGGATGACCATTTCATTGAGACACAATGCTTCCCATAGCAGTCGATTATCATCCCATACTTGCACTGTCAGCATGGCACGATCTTCTACCTGGTAATCGCCAGCGATCGATCGATCGATCGCTTCTGGTAACTGGTTGATATAGGTTTCCGTCAAAAATCCCATATGTCCGGTATTCACCGTCAGTAAGGGGATACCGCGCGAGGCAACTTGACGAAAAGCCGCTAGAACGGTACCGTCGCCACCAAGGACGATCGCAAAACTCATATCTGAGTCAAACCCAGGGGGACAGAGAGAATCGATCGGGATATGCGTAATCGGTCGGTCGGATTGACAGTAGCCTAAGATACCACCTTTAGCGGCAGCGGAACAAACTTCCCAACCCAACGCTGTTAACTTGTCGTCGATTTCGCGGGCAATCCGACAAGCAAGTGGTTTACCCTCATTATAGATGATGCCTACTTTTGGCACGGATACAGTCCTACTTCAAGTTTTCTGAGAATACGGATTTTTAGTGCTAGCGATCGACAGGTTTGATAATGTTGGTCGTCATCAAATTATCTGTGGATACTAGTAATTATCGCATACTAGCCGCACAGAATCGATCGCAGCGCAGGGGCTAGGTAGAAAGTTGTCCATCTAACCCTAAAGCCTAAATTCAGTACATCATTTTTTTCTTTTTCTGTTTCGTGGCTTGTTTTTCCTTTTGCTTGTTTTTCTCGTAGTCTAATTCCTTGAGTTTGCGGAGAATACGACTGAAGTATTCTTGTAGATAAGCTTCTAATGTACCGATTTCTTGAGGCTCGATCCCAAAGATTTGGTATACTTCGTCCATACTGGCAGTCAATGGCTTCCCTGTCGCTAATACTTCTGTGAAGGCTAGTCGATCTGCAGAATTCCAGCTCCACTCAAAGAAGCGCAATGTTTGTCTCATCACCCGAATGATGCCGATCGGGACATTCGTGATTTTAGCTTCTTTCCCAGACTGACGTTCGCAGAAACTAATAATTTCTTGTCCGCTCCAGGCGCGATTACCGACAATCGGAAAACTGCGATTATTGGTTTCCGGTAACGATAAAGCTTTAACGGCAAATTTTGCCACATCCTGAGTATCCATATAGGCAATCGGCGAAGATTCACCTGTCATCCATACGGGTTGCCCCTCTAAAGTCGGGATCGCATATTGACCGATTAGCCCTTGCATAAATCCAGCCGGACGGAGAATGGTATAGTTTAATCCCGATTCAGCTAAAAATAGCTCGGTACAACGCTTGATTTCCATCAAGGGTACGTTGGGATAATTCTCAGCACCGAGAATCGAGAAGAAAATAAATCGATCGATCTTGGCTTCAATCGCCGATTGAATCAGCGCAACCTGTCCTTCCCAATCAACACGCTTAATACTGAGTGAATCTGTCGCTCTAGCTGTCGCAGCATCAATTATCGCTGTTACACCCTCTAATGCAGGTGCCAGAGTACTAGGATTACAGATATTACCAATAACTAACTCGGCTCCCCACTCTTTCAGAAAAGCCGCTTTGCGCGGATTTCTAACCAGACAGCGGACTTGGTAGCCTTCATCCAAGGCGCGTCGTGCGATCTGTCTGCCTAAGGTACCCGTGGCACCAACAATCAATAGTGTCATCTATAAAGAATAATTAAAAATTATTAAAGCTATTCCTTAAAATATTAGCAGAAA
>NZ_JANOJV010000316.1:0-9243 GCF_031418915.1 Chamaesiphon sp. VAR_48_metabat_135_sub
AAAAATAGAGTTTCTGCCATGCTAGGTTTACAACACTTAAATTTCTCAGATCTCACTCTAGCAGAATTAGGGGATACTTCGGCTACGCTCAGTACAAGTTGGGAATAGGGAGTAGGGAATGGGGGAAAGGGGAATGGGGAAGGGGGGTTTAAATTGTGGGGCAGATCCCCGACTTTTTCAAGAAGCCTTTGGATCTCGCAGGGTGTGGGGATTGTGAAATTTATGATTTCAAATGGTCGATCGACAAATCGGTTTGGGTACGTTATTTATAGGAGATTGTGCGTTGTATCGAAATTCGATACCAACAGCCTGATTTGCAGGCAACGCACATCGATTTTGTCCTATTTTACACATCTACGAGGAATAAACAATGAAAACATTTACCCCCCCGAAATTGCTAAAGCTCTTGCTCTGATTGGCTTTTCAGCTTTTTCTGTACTTGCCGTTGCTCCCGCTCAAGCTGTCGTACTTGATTTCAACACCTTGCCAAACACCAAATTCTATTTCGTTGGTAATACCTACACAGAAAATGGTTTCACGCTTGGTGGTTCCGTTGGATTACCTATTTCATTCATGGTTGGCACTCTAAGTTCAACAGCTCTTTTTATCAACCATACAGGTTCACCAGCTAATCTAACCAAAGTCGGTGGTGGCACATTCACTCTATCATCGATCGACCTAACCAGTTTGAATGAGAACCAATCAGTGCCTGTCACCTTTACTGGTACGAAATTTGATAATAGTACTGTCACTCAAACCTTCACTACAGATTCAGTGCTAAGTACTCTGGAGACTTTTAACTTTGCCAACTTCACTAATTTAGTTTCTGTTAGTTGGGTTAACGATTCACTACATCAGTTTGACAATATTTGTATTAATGGTGGTTGTCCTGCTGCTAACGCTACTAATGTTCCCGAACCATTTACAGTTTTGGGGACGCTCTTTGGTGCGGGATATGGTGTCGCGCTCAAGCGGAAGTTAGCCAAAGCCAAACAGGATAAAGAAGACATCTCGTAGATGTGAACAGTTAACCCGTAGGGGCAGGTTTATGCTAGAAATCTCTGTTGTAACGATAACATCTGTACAAACCTGCCCAACCCCACCAGTAACCTTCGTTCTAAAGGTTGATTGTGGGTGAGGGCGGGTTTGTACGAAGGTTGATTTCACAGCGAAGATTCCTAGCATAAACCAGCCCCTACAGATCTTTGATTCAAAATGGGCATTGGGTTTGGAGCGAAATTCGTGCCAATGTGTGTGGATGAATAAAACTCAGCTCCCGCGCGTGCAGATGCAAACGTTCTACATCTGCCTGACAACTGTAGAGTCGATCGCCTAAAACAGCTACACCTAACCCTCTAAAATCGGCTGCATGGACGCGTAATTGATGCGATCTACCTGTAACGGGCATAAACTCAATCCGTGTGTAGCTGCCGATTTGCCCTAACACCTGGAACTTCGTTAAACTGGGTTTACCTAGATTAAAGTCTACCTTTTGGCGCGGTCGATCGAGTGGATCTCCCCAAAGTGGCAGATCGATCGAGCCTTGCTGAATTTCTACTATTCCACCTAAAATAGCCTCATAAATCTTGTGGATTTGTCGCTCCTCAAACTGTTGACTCAGATGTCGATAGGTCAGTTTATCCAGTGCTAATAATAATATTCCCGAAGTATCTCGATCGAGCCGATGGACGGTATAAATTTCGGGATATAATTTCCGCAACCGAGTCAGGACGCTATCCTGGAGATCGATCGTCCGCCCAGGTACAGACAACAATCCCGCAGGTTTATCGATCGCAATCAGATATTCATCCTCATAAATAATCTCGCAATTATTCCGTCCCTTTCCCCCTTCCCCTTTCCCCTTTCCCCCTAGATCACCACTAACCGCAATCGGTACCGCCAACCCAGAAAGCATAAATCCCATCAACGGTTGACAGCGTTCCTGACAAGCTCCATAGAATTCACCCTGACATTTATCCTGACTATTTTCGCCCCACCAAAATTCCGCCATCGAGATCGGTTTAAGCTGGTGACTAGCCGCATAATGGAGTAATTTAGGCGCGCAGCAATCGCCTGTTCCCGTGGGAATCCCCGCAGGCATCAATTCCCGCAACGAGCTAGATGTGCCCAAAAAGTTCATCAACTGGTAAGCATCGTGCATCTGTGTCTGAAGTTGACGAGATCGAAGCTTGCGCCGTTGCTTCAGCTCCCGAATTCGATCGTCATTCTGGTCTAAAATCGCCTTGAGCGGGTGTAAAATTGCATCGCGCTCTTGTTTGAGTCGATCGCGTTCTCGTCCATCCTGGCAGCTTTGGGCGATGAGTTGGTCGAGTGCTGTGGTTAGTTCCAGATCGTTGAGGGTAGACTCGTATCGTTCGCGCTGTTGTTGGCGAAATGCTTTGCGCTGACGATGTTCGATCGATAATTGCTTGACCCTACCGACAAATTCTGCTGAAATCGATCGATATTGCTCTCGTTCTGTGGTTCGATCTAGATCGATTAATTCTTGCTTCATCGTTGCTAGAGCTTCTAGCGTAGCAGCTTCCTCGATCGCCACTCGATCGCGCCCAGGAATTGGTGGTACCCATCCAGCTATAATAGCCTCACTATTCAATAGTCCTGAAAAAGCTTTAATCGAGTAATATTCGCCCGTATTTGTCTCTACCAATAACACGCCATACATCTTACCTTCACGGGAATATCGATCGTCCCGTGCTAATTCCAACATTAAGTTACGGGCGATATTTTCTACTTCCTGAGTGCGCGGTAATTTTAATAGTTCGCCACTGTGGGGACAATAGCCAACATACCAATAAGTCGGGGTGGAATTTACGATCTGTTGGCGAAATGTCTGTCTGAGCAGAATGGAATGAGCATCGGGAATTGGATCTAACATTAAAAAAATTAGGTACGATCTATAAAATTCGATCGCACCTTTTCACTTTCAACTTTCTGTCTTGTCGCGCTGTCTTGAAAAGGTCCTCCACTTGGGGAAACCTGACAATAGCAACTTTCAACTTTCAACTTTTTAACGGAGAGCAGGGGTTTAAATCCCCCACCGTTTAGGTGGATTGTGTTTAGGGTGGGGTCTAAATCCCCATCCTAAATACCCAATTCTCAATTCTCAATTCTCAATTCTCAATTAATTTAAGCATCATCTAATGCAGCAATACCAGGTAGAACTTTACCTTCTAGCAATTCTAGCGAAGCACCACCACCAGTAGAAATATGACTCATTTGGTCGGCTAAACCAACTTTTTCTACTGCTGCAACAGAGTCGCCACCACCGATAATCGTGATTGCACCAGTTTTAGAAATTTCAGCTAAAGTATGGGCGATTCCTTCGGTACCAGCAGCGAATTTAGGAAATTCAAATACACCCATTGGACCATTCCAAATTACAGTTTTGCAGTCAGCTAAAGCAGCTTGGAAAACTTTGAGTGAATCAGGTCCAATATCTAATCCCATCCAACCGTCGGGGATATTGTTGATGTCAACGATTTGGGAATTGGCATCTGGGGAGAAATTGTCGGCTACTACTACGTCAGTAGGTAATAAAAGTTGAACGCCTTTCTCTTTTGCTTTCGCTTCGAGCGCGCGAGCTAAGTCTAATTTATCTTCTTCAACCAAGGACTTACCAACATTCAAACCGCGTGCTTTGTAGAATGTGAAAATCATCCCACCACCGAGGAATAATTTGTCGCATTTGTCGAGTAAGGTTTCGATCACACCGATTTTACTGGATACTTTAGAACCGCCAACAATCGCCGCTAAAGGAGCTTGGGGCTTTTCGATCGCGTTTTGGAGATATTCCAATTCTTTCTCGATTAAGTAACCCGCAACGGAAGGACTCAGATACTTGGTTACACCTTCAGTCGAAGCATGAGCGCGGTGAGCTGTACCAAATGCATCGTTGACATATAAGTCAGCATTAGCAGCCAATTTCTTCGCGAATTCAGGATCGTTCTTTTCTTCTTCTGGGTAGAAACGGACGTTTTCTAACAGTGCAACTTGTCCATTTGCCATCGCCGCAATTTTGCTGGCAACTTCATCACCGATACAGTCATCACATTTGACCACAGTTTGCCCCAATAGCTCCGACAACCGTTTCGCAACTGGAGTGAGGCGTAATTTCTCATCCACGCCTTTGGGACGACCAAAGTGGCTGCTGAGGATGACTTTAGCACCTTTGCTAGTCAAGTCGTTGATAGTAGGTAGAGCAGCACGAATCCGCGTATCGTCGGTGATATTTCCGGCATCATCTACAGGTACGTTGAAATCAGCACGAACGAGAACGCGCTTCCCAGCGAGATCGGTAGCGGATAAACTGGCAATGGACTTCTTGGACACTTGTTAAACTCCTAAAAACTATAGTGGTTAATTTTTGTTTTGATATAAAAAGCTGAAAAAATTTAGTAATACTGAATTTTTGCTGTAGTAAAAACAACATTTAGCTCTACCGCTTTCAATTCTACCGGAAAACCCGTGTAGATTTGTTACTAATTTCGATCGAGTTGGAGCTAGAGATCGAAAATAGGGTAGTAAGAGGATAAACGCTACGATTATTTAGCCTCAGTATATGTTCAACAAAATTCTATTCCCCCTCGATCGCAGTCGTGAAGCTCAAGAAGCTATCGCCGTGGCGATCGATCTGGTTCAAAAATATCAAAGCAAGCTGATTCTACTATCGGTAGTCGAGACACCAGATCTCGATGCGGAAGTACTCGAAGATCCCGTCATGCAATCTTCGGAGGCGATCGACCAACTACTACATTCGGCTCAGGATCTCTTTGCCAAACGTGGTATCCAAGCCGAAATATTGCAGCGAGAAGGAAAACCTGCTTTCACGATCTGCGATGTCGCTGACGAACTCAATGTCAATCTGATCGTGATGGGGAGTCGCGGGATCGGTCTAGATTTGGAACATACCGCTGAAAGTGTTGCTAGTCGAGTAATTAATCTCTCGCCCTGTCCGGTATTGATTGTGCCTTAGTGAGGCTTCGCGATGCGCTGTCGGTGCTAGTTAGTGAAGGGTATAAGGGTAAAAGGCTGTTTGTTTTACCCAATTTCTCGTTGATAAATGCGCTGTTTGTAAATAAGGCGAAAATTCTGAGAGAATGTGTTAAGAAAATTGAAGCAAAATCGCGATTTAGATCGCGATCGTAAAGTGGAGTAACTATCTCTAAAGAACTATGAAGCCAGATGTAAATACTGATTTTTATTAGCGTAATAATGTAGAGATCCCATTAAACAAGCATTCGATCGTGCTGGGTATGTATGCAGATATTTCATAGCGAAAAGAAGACCGAGCCAAATACCCGCGATAAGATTCTCAAAGCGGCTCAAAAGTTATTTGCCCGTCATGGCTATGATGGTACTACTACCAAGGAGTTGGCAGAAAAAGCGGGGATTGCAGAAGGTACTTTATTCCGTCATTTTACGAACAAAAAAGCGATTCTAGTCGAAGTAGCGACTCAAGGTTGGATTGAATTGTTGACAGATTTGTTGACAGAATTGAGCGAGATGGCCAGTTATGAAGCGATCTCACATGTGATGTACAAACGAATGCTGCGGCTGGGGGATAACTATGACATGATGCGCGTCTGTTTTATGGAAGTCCAATTTCATCCAGACTTACGCGATCGAATTCAAGCAGAAGTAGTTGAAAAAATGACGAGCGTAGCTGAAGCATTTTTCCAAACAGCAATGGAACGAGGCGTGTATCGACGGATGAATCCGCGCGTTATCGCTCAAGTGTTTTTAGGAATGTTTGTTGTCGCTGGATTCAGTCATGAAACCCTCGCGCAACCAGGTGCTAGTCCCCAGGAAATGAAAGAAATGGCTGAAGGATTGGCGGATATCTTTTTGAATGGAGTATTGGCGAAGAAATAGTAACTTGTTATTTGCGATCGAGTTAGGCGAAAATCGATCGCAAATTCACATATTTTAAACAGTATCGCACAGATGAAAACTCACCACCGTTTAATTATTAGCATCATTGCTATATCGATCGGATTTTTTTAATTGGTAGTGGGATCTTTGAGCCAGAAGAATTATTTATGGCGTTCAATATTCCTCATTCCGCTGGTAAATTTATGGCATTCGGTGGGATGGGGATTGCCGGATTTGGGATGTGGCAAATGGTGACATTATTGCAGCAGCGACAGCGCACCATGACAGATTTAGTCAGTTGGGCAGAGCAGGAGCGGATACAGGCGATTGTTGTGGGTTTGTTGTGCATGGCAATCGGCGCAATCCTTGTGGGTGGATTGCTTTGGTCTTTTATCGGGGTGATGCAATCTGGGAGTCCAATTCCAGTTAGACCAGTACCAATCGGCGTTGGGATCGGCTTGGGAGGAGTGCTAATTTGGCTGGGAGCAATGTTAATTAAACTAGCTATCGGCGGGAAGTCAAAGTATTGATAAGACGATTGGCTTTGCGCTGAATTTAGAGAGGGTGTGGGGCACTGGGGACTGAGAGAGAAATTAGTTGCAGAAATAATAGATCTTTTCTTGCACTTTCAACTTTCAACTAACTCCCCTGCTTGCTTAATCCAACCCTGAACTCGTGCGAGATCGGGGCAGAGATCTCGTCGTTGCAGGGTTGCGACGTGGAGTTTGAGCAGTTGTTGATGAATTTTGTGAGCTGGCATTTGGGCTAATTGCTTGACAGAAATAATTCCGGTATGGAGCAGTAAACCATTATATTGACAACCAATTCCAGGTAATCTGGCTAAATCGGCTAAAGCGACTAATTTATTCACATACTGAATTTTAGTGCCTAAATTAACGGCTAATTTCTGTTTAGTTGCGGCATCCGGTGCGACAGTTAATAGTTGTCCGGTGGTCGTAATTCCAAACTTTTCGAGCAAAGCGCGTTCGGACTTATTTAAACCAGGTAAATCGCCAATCGACCAATCGCAAATCATAGTGTAGAGGGGGAAAGGGTAAAGGAACAATAACTTGGGTTGGTAGTCAGCAGAGGCTAATTGTATCGAAGTGCGCTGTGATGAGATTTGGCTAAGATGGTAGATATCCAAGTCAATATCCTCGATCGAGTGCTAATGGACTTCACTAGTATTGTTTTGGTTCAGATTGCGATCTTTTCCTGTCTGGCGACTTTATTACCAACATCACGGACTAATTCTAGCCTCAAAATTGCGGCGATGGTCGTGCTGACTATCTTATCAATGAGTTTCTATGTTTTGCCAGATCTGATGGCAAAGATCGGTATTGGCGCGTGGACAGTATTATTACTACTGCCGCTGTCATTGATGCGCCGACTCGAATCATTAGTCAGTAACTCGGAATATTTGGCAGCCAGTAAGCTATCAAGATGGCTGAGATGGCTGGTGCCGACTGATGGTATGTGGGACTATCACCATCTCCTGAAAGGGATTTCGCTAGCCCAGACGGGGCAAATAGAGGCCGCTCGCACGATATTCGATCGATACCCATCTAGCGATCGAACCGAGATCGGTCGATCGATTACTGCTTTATTATATCGGTCTACCGATCGGTGGCAGGAATATATCGACTGGGTGCAACAGCGACTGACAATGGATCGACTCAGACTCGATCGAGGCCTGATCTTAGTTTACTACTTGCGGGCATTGGCAGAAACGGGAGACTTACATCGTTGTATCTCTGTCGTAAATAAACTCGATCGATCTCAGCAGATGAATACGCAGAATTTAGATCTGCTCAAAATGTATATTCTCGCCTACTGTGGGCGCGTCAAGGCAGTTACTCAGTCGTGCCAAAGTCTGCTCTCAATGTACCCAGAAGAGGTACATGAATTTTGGATTGGCTCGGCACATTTAGCCACAGGTAAGATCGATGTCGCAACCCGACAATTTGCAAAGCTCCGACATACAAGTACAGATCGATGCATCAAAGCGGATATTTTGTGGCGATTATCCCAGCCATTACCAGATTTGAATACACTGCAACCAGCAGATTGGGAATTTGTCGAAAAAATTGAAGCTGCAGTCCGACAAGAATCGCAGTATACCAGTCAGATCCCTACGGATGCATGGACTCCAGCAACTAGTTTATTGATGACAATTAATATTCTAGTTTTTTGTGCTGAACTGGGATGGAAATATAAGTCTGGCGACAAGAATTTTAATTTCATCGAGTGGGGTGGTTTAGCTGCGCCACTAGTACTCGCTGGTGAATGGTGGCGGATTATTACGGCAAACTTCTTGCATATGGGTATCCTCCATTTGGCGATGAATATGTTTGCCTTATTCTACTTGGGTAAATTTGTCGAATATCGATTGGGTTCCTTTAAATATCTACTTGCTTATCTGCTCGCGGGATTTGGTTCGATGGCGTTTATTACTTATTTCGATACCCGATGGATTAGTCAGCCCCAAATTACTGTCGGTGCTTCTGGAGCGATTATGGGCATGTTGGGTACAATGGGGGCGATTCACCTGGTTGGTTGGCGACAAGCCAGAGCGATATCTGCTGCACGTCAATTTCAAGCAGTGATATTGAGCGTTGTGTTCCAACTAATATTCGATCTCACCAATGGACATACGAGTATTGTCGGTCATTTTTCTGGACTGGTAATTGGCTTTTTAGTCGGACTTATTTTGTTGCAATTCGGGAATAGAGATTAATCTTGGTAAACTCACACAAAAAAATGGCGATCGATAGATTACTACCGATCGCCATTAAAATTTAAACCCCGATTTCCCTTCGTAAAGATCGCCAATGAGAGCAACATTACTAATAAGAATACTTATGAACTTTGGTTGCTTTATTTCACTAGCATAACCAACCTTCATGTCCTAAATATAACTGAGAGGAGGATCGATCGACCTCAGCCATTTGACGATAAAAGAAACCAGAAGACTCGATCGAACATCAACCTCGTAGGGGCAGGTGTCTTGTCTCGCTAAACCGTCGGGAGACCCGACGAGCGCGAGCCGCTTTATGCGAAAAACCCCAACCTGAAATCAACTTAATTCAAACCTGCCCAACCCCACCAGCAACCTCAATGCGACCGAAAATTCGATTCCCGCTGTCACGCCACACGATCGACAAGTTAATCATAGAGTTCGATCGATCGGTTAATCATAGAGTTCGATCGACAGGTTAATCATAGGGTTCGATCGATCGGTCGATAGTAGGTGAGGGCAGGTTTGTACGATAGTTGTCGTTACATTCGAGACTACTAGCATAAACCAGCCCCTACAGACCCTCCACCATTCCAAACCCCCACCAGCCCCCC
>NZ_JANOJV010000317.1:0-6399 GCF_031418915.1 Chamaesiphon sp. VAR_48_metabat_135_sub
CTTCACTCCGTTTACGATATGATTTTTTTAGGTTACTAAAAACATCGTATCGTTTCGGCAGGTTCAAAACTGCCCTAACTGACTCGGTTAGGTTAATGCCTAACTGTGCAGCTACCTTTCGTAATATATTTCCCGCCCCGTTTAGATCCGAGTTAATCACTAAACCTGTGCGGGATTTATATTGACCTCGTGTAATGCGCCGTCCTGATGGCTTCCAGTTAGCGGGTTTTTCACTGCCATACACTGGTAACTCATCTTCATCGATAAACGACGACTTGGAAGTATAGCTCTCCTCGGTTTCAACAAATTGAATCCCAACTTCTTCACACAATTGCTTGATACGATTCTTCAATTTAGCAGTTGGAATCTGTACGAACTCTTGGTTATTTTTCTTGCCAATATTAATCCCATCTTTATTGCCTTGGTTCCACCCAAATACCAAGGTACCTAATCGATGCTGAATGCAGTAATTGACAATAAATCTAGCTGCTTTATTAATTGCATCTCTAACTTGTCGATTGCGCTTCTCAGTTATTGTTGCCAATTCCAAATCCCAGTATTTGGCTGGTTTACCAGTTTTGAAATTAGCAATTCGCCGATTATAGTTCTGATTAATTGACTTGACTTTGAGTCCATCAATAATAAAGCTGCGTCCTCTAGTCGATAAACAGGCTAGCCAATTCCCCAACCCTGGGTCTATTGACAACGCTTGTTTACGATCTAATTTCAAGCTACAAGTCTCACCATCATTGCCATGAGTGTAAACATATTCAGCATATAAATCACCAGCTTTAGGGATGATTCTTAATTCGACAATTTGTTCTGATTTGATACCATAAGCACCATTAATCCTTAGTTCGTTACAATCAAATTGCTCTTTGAGATCTGAACTTAATTCTCGACTAATTGGTATTTTACACTCACCAGTTTCGATATCAAACTTCAATGCTTGAGCAGGGAAAGAGATTGGTGCTAAACCGCCTTTAGTTCGATAGTTAGGCATTTTGGGTTTGTTAACCTCGCCCTTCCAGAACAGTTTAAGCAGTGCATTATAACTAGAAAAAGACTCTGCTACTGACTTGAGGGTCTGTTGGGCACACTGTCCGCCCAATGCTTTATAGTGCGGATTATCTTTGATTGCTAGACAAAGTTCAGCGTATTTAGTCTTAACAAATTGAGTCTTGAATTCAGATCGATAAGATCCATCTGCATCAAAAAATTCACGTTTGGGGCAAGTATCAAAATGCGCCATCCGAACGCGATATAGAGTGCTATTAATTAGCGAATTTGCTTGTTGACACTGATGAGCCAGATAAGCCATTGCTTCAAATTTAGCAGTGATTTTAACAGAGATTGTTCTGTACATCATTTTCCTCCTGTTGTTATTATAGTTTAAGGAGTCTATCTCAACAACAAGTTTCATCTACAATTTATGGCTAAATTAGCAGTCGAGGATTACGAGTATCGGCGTACTGACAACTCGGTATCTTCCATCAATTATCATTTTGTCTTTGTACCTAAACGGCGTAAAGCTGTATTGGTTGGGGATATTGCTTCCAGGATGCAGTCAATTATCTTTGAGCTAGTAAGTGAGCATGGTTGGAAATTAATTGCACTGGAGGTGATGGCTGACCACGTACACATGTTTATCAATGCACCAACCCATGAGTCAGCGGCAGAAATAGCCAGATGGGTCAAAGGCAGATCCTCTCGCTATCTCAGAGCTGAATTCCCTAGCCTCAAAAAATTGCCATGTTTATGGAGTCCCAGTTATTTTGTGGCGACAACTGGGATGGTGAGTACGGATACCATTCGGAAGTATATTGAGAATCAGCGTGGCAAGTAACAGCCTTTTGCGGAGGGGTAAACCCCGTCTACTCGTTTTCACCCATCCGGCTGAAGCGCGGAGGCTCTCAACTTCGCGTCTGGTAGGGGGTTAGTAGTTGAGTGGATAGTGAATAAGTTAATTTGCAGCAATTCTCACGATCGTAACCCTCGGCTCTGCCGAGGAGCGCGAGCCGCTACACCGCAGGGGAACAAAGGCGTGCACGAATCGCTTCCCACGCCCCTCCTACTTCTAACCACTATTTACTATTCACTAACCAACATAAGGACGATCGATCCGATCGAGTGATACATTAAACTCAAAGGGCATCCGACCTGGATTTTGGCGAGATTCGGCAGCGTAACCGATCGGTAGTATTAAGGCGATCGCCAGATCTGGGTCATTTTCAGCACCGATTGCTGCTTTAACTTTGTCTTCGATCCAGCCATTCATCATACAGCTAGATAAGCCCAAACTCTCTGCTGCTAGAGTCGCATGAGTAGCCGCAATCATCGCATCTTTGATCGCATATTCCCGTGCTTTATCACCGAGTGCGACTGAAAAGTCGGGGATAGCTTTCTTGAAATAGCCGACTGTCTTTTCATTCCAAGCACCAGTCTGGAAACCCTGTTCCAGAATCGGTGTTAAATCCCGCTCTCCCGCCTTGATATCCGCTGCAAACACCAAGTTTACAGGTGCTTGTAGGATTTGAGGTTGATTGAAACAAGCAGCCCCTAAAGCCGCTTTTCGGTCGGGATCGATGACGACGACGATCCGCCAATCCTGGATATTAAAACTACTGGGTGCAGCCACCGTGAGTTCGATGATTTGACGGAGTAATTCTGGAGCGATCGGGTCGGGTTTGAAACTTTTGATCGATCGGCGTTGTAAAATTGCGGTAGGTACGTCTAAGGGCATGGTTTAATTTAGTGGAAAGTTGAAAGTGAATCAAATCCGGTTCGATTAAATAAATCATTGATAGTAGCATCTTACTATCGATTAACCGAAAAGTAAGGTGATACGCTCGCGCTACGCTAACACATCCTACGAATAGTATATATCTCCGACTTCTTGGAGCAGTCGGGGATATATACTAAGCTATACAACCTGATGAATTTTATTTCGATTCTGTACTTCCAGCCAGATCAATAGAGCATTGATATCGGCGGGATTGACACCACCGATGCGGGTAGCTTGTCCAATGGTAGCAGGTTGAACTTTGGCTAACTTTTCACGGGATTCTTTGGATAGGGTCTCGATCGAGCTATAGTCAATATTGCCAGGTAGTTTGCGGTTAGACTGTTTACTTACTTGGTCGATCTGGTGTTGTTGGCGATTGAGATATCCGGCGTATTTAATTTCGATTTCGGCACCTTCTTGTTCGGCGAGTTTGAGATCGTTATTACCGAGTGCAAATTCAGTTAGGCTAGTATAGTGGAACCCAGGACGACGCAATAGTTCGGCGAGAGTAATCGAACCTTTAATTACTTCTCCAGTCGTTGCAGTTATCCCTTTGCCTGTATCGTCTAATTCTCGAACTCTGGTTTTTTCCAGCCGTTCTTTCTCAGCCACAATATTTGCTTGCTTGCTGGTAAATAACTCCCAGCGTCTGTCATCAATCAGGCCGATTTCTCGTCCCAATGGGGTGAGTCTTTGGTCGGCATTATCCGATCGCAATAATAACCGATATTCCGATCGACTAGTCAGCATTCGATAAGGTTCGCGCAAATCTTTGGTACACAAATCATCGATTAATGTGCCTAAATAACTCTGTTCGCGCGGGAAGACAATCATCTCCTGATGCTTGACAAATCGCGCCGCATTTACCCCCGCGACGAAACCTTGTCCGGCGGCTTCTTCATAGCCTGTGGTACCATTTACCTGTCCAGCACAAAATAGCCCCTCAATTTTCTTGGTCATCAAGGTGGGATAACATTGAGTCGCGGGGATATAGTCATAATCCACCGCATAAGCTGGACGCAACATCACGCAGTTTTCCATCCCGATGAGCGTGCGGAGCATCTCCACTTGCAGACTTTCAGGTAAACCTGTCGAAAAACCCTGAATGTACAGCTCAGGAATATCTCGCCCTTCCGGTTCGATAAAAATCTGGTGACTTTCTTTATCTGCAAACCGGACGATTTTATCCTCAATACTCGGACAATAACGCGGCCCTTTAGAATCTACCCAACCGCCATATACTGGAGATAAATGGAGATTGTCGCGAATTAATTGATGAGTTGCCAACGTCGTGCGCGTCAGATGACAGGGAATCTGTTCCTTTTCCACCCACACCTCAGGATCGAAACTAAACCAGCGCACCCGCTCATCACCTGGTTGTGGTTCCATCTTACTATAATCAACCGATCGCTTATCCACCCGCGCTGGCGTACCAGTTTTCAACCGTCCAGTTTCAAACCCTAAACGGTGCAAAGTTTCCGTCAATCCAGTCGCGGCAAATTCACCCGCCCGCCCCGCCGACATCGATTTATTCCCTACCCAAATCGTCCCACCCAGGAACGTCCCCGTCGTCAGAATTACCGCCTGACACTCAAATGCGCCACCAAAATAAGTTTCAACGCCAATCACCTTATTATTGGCATCCAACACCAAATTCGTCACCATTCCTTCCCGAATGCTAAGATTTTCCTGATTCTCCACAATATTTTTCATCACCGCCGCATATTCGCGCTTATCAGTCTGAGCGCGTAATGCCCACACAGCGGGGCCTCTCGTGTCATTCAAGACCCGCTTCTGTAAATAGGTGCGATCGGCCATTTTACCAATTTCACCGCCCAGCGCGTCGATTTCATGGGTGAGCTGGGACTTAGCTGGGCCACCTACGGCTGGATTGCAAGGTTGCCAGCCGATTTTGTCTAAAGTAAGGGTTAGTAAAAGCGTGCGACAGCCCAACCTGGCGGCGGCTAGTGCAGCTTCACAGCCTGCATGTCCAGCACCGACAACGACGATATCAAAGGCATCTTGGAATTTAACGTCAGGATTCATAGCAATGGGGAGGAGCGAGGGCTGTAACTTTCCGCCCTGAGAGATTAGGTGCGATCTGGTCTATTTCTATTATATTCGGCTGGTCGATCGATCTGATGACCCCAGCAATGATAGTTCAGTAGGGGTAATTCATGAATTACCCCTACTGACATATTCAGAATTACCCCTACTGACATATTCAGATCCAAAGGCTTCTTGGAGAAGCCTTTGGATCTAGCCTCACAAAAGGTTCTAACTGCCATAGCGACTGCTATAGAATTACGCTTACTTCGATTTTTGTCCGGTTTTTGACGACAGAATGCGGATTACAGCGGGTTTATTTTTAAAAACTAGCGTCAGATCCAATCTCAATTGTCGCCGTTGAGAATTGCTGCGATGACCTTGACTATCGAATCAATCTAATAAATTCGTTAAAGCTAGGCTAAACTCTTCATAGGATTTAACGCCAAGAATGATTTCCATCTTTTCACCTGCTTTGAAAAATATCACTGCCGGAATACTTCTCAATCCAAACCGTTTGGGAAACGCTTTATTTGCATCGATATCTAACTTAAAGATCCCAGCGCGGTCTCCATATTCTACCGCCAATCGATCGATTAATGGTGCTACTAATTTACATGGGCCGCACCATGTCGCAGTGCAGTCTACAACTAATACCTTTCCTTCGGCTAAAAGTGTGTCAAATTCTGCTTCATCTTTAATGAATTCAGCCATGTTTTTCTAAAATATCTCCAAGTTAATCTGGGCAACTCCATCATAGCGGCTTCTGTGTGGCGATCTGTCGTTGGCAAAGCCTCGGCTTCGCCGAATCGCCATACACAAGCCAAATATGCCAAAATAGAAGTAGTTGCAAAGAGGCTGACTTAAATGCACCCATCCACCCGTTGGCAGTCCGCCGATTTAGAGTTATTGCCAGATAACGGTAATCGCTATGAAATTATTGATGGAGAATTACTCGTGACTCGCGCGCCTCACTGGAAACACCAAAAAGTTATTACGAAGCTGATTCAATCCTTGGGAATTTGGTCTAGTCAGAGTAATTTGGGTGAAGTTGTCACCACGCCAGGTTTAGTATTCACTGATGACGATAATGTCATCCCAGATTTAGTGTGGATTAGTAATGACAGATTAGCACGGGTTTTAGATGAATCTGGGCATCTTTTAGCCGCACCAGAATTAGTAGTAGAGGTGCTATCGGCAGGTACTGACAATGAGCGACGCGACAGAGAGGTAAAGCGCAAACTCTACGCAATCAGAGGCGTACAAGAATATTGGATTATCGATTGGCGCAGACAACAAATCGAAATTTTCCGGCGCGATAGTAATGGTTTACCGTTGGTGGCGACGTTGTTTAGTAATGATGTTTTGAGCAGTCCATTATTACCTGATTTTCAACAATCCGTCGCTGAAGTTTTTAGCTAAATCTAAAATGTCAAACTTTCACAATCGTTCCTCTCTAGAATCATCTTGTTTGATGATAACCGCGGGATGGTTGGTTTGTTGCGGGGATCTCCGCCAGAAACCAACCACACCCGAATGGTCGCTTAAAATATTAGTTTATGTATGAT
>NZ_JANOJV010000318.1:0-3081 GCF_031418915.1 Chamaesiphon sp. VAR_48_metabat_135_sub
AAACCACCATCGCCAACAGTAAAGGGGAATAATTTGTCCGGGTGCAATTTCGCCGCAGACATAGCAAAATGTTGCCCTTGACCGAGTGGCCCTGCTGGAGCGAGAATACCAGGTATAAAGCCTGATAAGTGACCGATCAAACCATCTTTTTCGCGGAACTTATCGCGCAATTGCTGAATGGTATTGATACCCATTGCTTCTAAAGACCTGTCGAGAAACATGGCACTATAGAATCCAGGCGCATGATGTCCGACTTCGGTGAGAATATTCTTATGTCCGAGCATCACCAAAGAAGCATAGACTTCAGCTTGGCTGGCAAATCCGCCGGGATGTCCCGATGCTTTACTGGCGCAGACTTGTAGGGTGAGATAACGCAGCGCGTCAGCGTAGAGCAAGGTTTGAAAAGCAGCAGTGGGATTGCTGGAATCGGCGATACCCGTTTGCCCAACAGCAATAACTGGCGTGCTTCCATGCGTATCAAACCCTGGGAGCAATTCCCCAAAATACTGAATTCCCTCGGCAAATGCTGGAGTCTGAACAGCAGTAGTCATAAATAATAGAGTTAAATATACGATCGATCTCTATTATCCGATGTCTGCGACCCTTGTAGATAAGAGTTGACGAATCCGATCTACCTGATGGCTATAAATCGATCTATTCGGCAAGTACAGGAATTTTGGTATGTAGAATTAGCTACACGGGTTAACTCGTCCAGTTAGATTCGCCACCATTTGAATGAGTTGAGCGGGATAAATGGGTTTAGCTAGATGTACTTGAAAACCAGCATCGATCGCGCGTTGTCGTTCTCTGTCGCTGACATAGGCGGTAATTGCTGCGGCTGGAATCTGTCCCCCAATTTCAGCAGCTAAGGCTCTCACCTGACGAATTAATTCCAATCCATCTTCTTCGGGCATCCCAATGTCTGCCAAAAGTGCGTCGTACTTGCCCTCAGATGCTCTCAGAGCGGCGATTGCCGCTTTTGTCGAACTTGTAATGGTTACTTCGGCTCCGGCGGTTTCTAGGACGTATTTCATCAGATCGAGGATATCCGGCTCGTCATCAACTGCGAGGATTTGCAATCCGGCGAGGGAGGAAACTTCTTGAGTTGGTACCTCGACAGGCTCTATAAATATGGGTGCTCGATCGGGTGTAAGATCTAGCGTTAACTGAATAATGAGGGTAGTTCCTTGTCCTTCACCCGCACTTTCGGCGCGGACGTTGCCACGGTGCAGTTCAACGATGTGACGAACGATCGATAGTCCCAATCCTAAGCCATGAGTGGATTTGCTACTACTAGAGTCGCCTTGGTGGAATCTGTCGAAGATATGGAGCAATAGTTCGGCACTCATCCCTTGTCCATTATCGCTGACACTAATTTGGGCATAGGTTTGAACGGTTGTGAGGGTAATATTTATTCGTCCACCTGTAGGGGTGAATTTAATCGCATTTGTCAGCAGATTCCACAGCACTTGTCCCAATCTGTCGATATCGCCGCTAATCGTTACGGGAGTTAGATTTGAACTAATCTGAATCGATTTGGCTGTGGCGGCAAGTTCGACGGATTCGATCGCAATATTCACAACAGAAACTAGATCGAGTTTGACTAAATTTAGCTGCAATTTACCACTGGCGATGCGGGAGAGATCGAGCATGTCCTCGATCAGTTGGGATTGGGCTTTGGCACTGCGATAAATAACTTCTAAACCGCGCTCGATCCTGGCTGGATCTAGCTTATTGCTTTGGATCAGTTGTGCCCAACCGATAATGGCGGTGAGCGGGTTTCGCAGTTCGTGGGAGAGGTTGGAGAGGAAATCATCTTTGGCACGGCTGGCTGTTTCGGCGGCTTGGCGAGCTGATTGTTCTAGTCTGAGTAGTTTCGTTCGTTCGCCTTCAAATTTCTTTCTTTGGGTAATATCTTCGATCGATAGCAAAATTCGCGGTGTATCCCCGACAGCAATAATCTTCCAGGCATTTAGCAGCATGGTTTTCTGGCCGATTTTCTCGAACAGATGTTCGACCTCAAAGTTGCTGAGAATCCTACTATCAGCAAGAATATCTTCGAGGATCGATCGCAAGCCTGGGATATTCCACTGACCATTGCCTAGCTCGAAAATCGTCGAGTTAGCGGTTTCTGTTTGGGATACCTGAAAGGTTTCGCAGAAAGCTCGATTGGCGGTATTTACGCTGAAATCGGCTTCGAGTACTAGGAGTGGGACTTGAACGGTTTCGACGATCGCTTCGGCATAATTTCGCGCTGCTTCGACGATGGTTGCGCTACGTTTGAGCGCGTCGATATCGAGTAGCACCAAAACTACGCCGTCGATTCGATTTTCGACGGTACGATAGGGACGGATGCGCAGCGTGTACCAATATCCAGTTTGAGTTTGGATTTCTAGTTCTTTGAGGGTGAGCGTTTCCAGTACTTCGAGAATTAGTGCATCTAAATCGGCAATATTTAAGTTAGTGCGGATATCGCTCAAAGGTCGTCCGGTATCGGTGGCGATAAAGTTAAATAACTTTTGAGCCATTGGCGTGAAGCGGCGGATGCGCAAGTCATTAGTTAACATCAAAATCGGGATGTTCATACTAGCGAGTAAATTAGTCAGATCGTTATTGATAATATCTACTTCGGCATTACGGCGGCGGAGTTCGTCGTTGGTGGTATTTAGTTCCTCATTAGTTGCCTGAATTTCTTCCTTGGCGGTTTCTAATTCCTCATTCGTACTCTGCAATTCTTCATTGCTCGATAATATTTCTTCGTTAGCAACTTTCAGATCTTGGTTACTATATTCCTGCTCTTGGATCACAGCGCGTAAATATTCCTGCGTCGCCGTGCGTTCTTGACTTGCGGTGTTCAGTTCTTGTCTGAGTCGTAAATTTTCCTCTGCTAAATCGCTCTGAGTAACTGTCGAATCGATCTGTCGATCCTGACTAATTACGCTAATCGGGGCATCTTCAAATAGGACTAAAAAACGAGGCTCTGCTACGGTAGGAATATTAAACGGAATTACCTGAAGATTGAAGCTAATAGAACGGTCATTTTCGCTGAGTTGCAGTCCATTTTTAGTGACAGTTGAGTTA
>NZ_JANOJV010000319.1:0-8841 GCF_031418915.1 Chamaesiphon sp. VAR_48_metabat_135_sub
GTCCAGGATAAATTCGGTGCTAATCTTGAAAGATTGAAGCAATCGATCGGTCACTGTTTAGTGTGCAGAACCATTACCATGATATTTGTCGGAATCATAAAAACCGTTACGGGTGCCAAAGAATAGCACGCCAAGCACAAAAGGAATCGTGAGAATTGGTAAGATAATTTGAACGCTCATAATTTAGGGGTTAGGCTTGATAGTTTTAGGCTTTAGGGAATTAAACTCCCGTCTTTAGTCGAGATTTTGCGGAGCTTACTCATCTATTATCTAACGATCGATCGATCGACTGCAACAATTGTTAACCATTCTTGATGAGAGATCGTCAATTTGTGGCTAATTATAGGAATTTGCGGGCGAGGAAATAAGCCGCAATCGATTTGGCATCAATCGGTTCGCCATCAAAAATCGCAGTTTCAAATTCAGCGGGAGTCATCAATACGATACTAATATCTTCATCGTCATCACCCGCAGGTTGGACGGCTAATTTCTCTAAATCCTGTGCTAAGTAAGCATAAATAATTTCATCGCAATAACCAGGTGCGAGAAAAAATTCACCTAAATTCTGCCATTTTCCAGCGCGATATCCTGTCTCTTCTTCAATTTCTCGCGCAATCGTTGTCGCCGGATCTTCACCTACTTCTAATGTACCTGCGGGGAATTCTAAAATCCGTCCTTGAGTAGGAAAACGGTATTGCTTGACTAACACTAATTTTCCATCGGGAGTAATCGGTACCGCTAAAGCACCGCCAGGATGATGGATACATTCCCATTCGCCGATCGCACCATTAGGTAATTCGATTCGATCGACATTAAAAGAAAATTTACGTCCTTGATAATGCAGTTTCTTCTGAATAATTTTAGCTGGTTCGTTTCCGAGTGGCATGGTTTAATTAATTGATAATTGATAATTGCGGATGCGCGCTCGTCGGGTTCCCCGACGGTTTAGCGCACCAAGCAGATAATTAATAATCGATAAGATGTAGGGTGGGCATTGCCCACCATCTAGATTATAGACCTAATTACTTCCTATTCTTGAAGTAACTTAACTCCTGAATATTCTAACTTGTGACAGAGGGTAGCGATCGAGTGTCCAGATTTGGGTTCGATCGAATCGGGGGCAATTTCGGCTAATGGTACGAGCACAAATGCCCGCTCGATCATTCGGGGATGGGGAATCTGTAGGGTTGGAAGATCGATAATTAAATTATCGTAGAGCAACAGATCTAAATCTAACGTCCGCGCACCCCAAATCTCCTGACGCACCCGCCCAAATTCGGATTCGATCGCCTGTAAAATATTCAATAAATCTAGTGGTGCCAGACTAGTTTCAATCGTCGCACAACCATTAATATAATCTGGTTGAGGTGGCCCAATTGGATCTGTAAGATACCAACTAGAAATGGCTAATAGCTCAATCTGGGGATGCTTTTGTAATCGATCGATCGCGCCAATTAAGATCGATCGAGAATCGCCCAAATTACTCCCTAACCCGATCGCACACAAACTTAATTCTGACATATCTCGACGCTTTCAACTTTCAACTTTCAACTGCTTTAACGCTTTGCCAAACCCGATCGCGATTGCGATATTAGAAAGCGTCAAAAAAACTTCAGCTCCACCATGCAACCAATCGACATTAGCCAGCGACTTATGCAAAGTAAATTGAGCATATATCCCTGCCGGAATCGTCACTGCGACGAATACTAAAGTCAGATAGAAACCAATTAAAGCAATCTTAGGCGTTTCAACTTTCTTGGTCATAAACCAAAGAAATCCTAAGTAGGGAAACAAGGACAGTGCAAATAAAGATTCTTTAGAAAATACCGATCCAATTATCGAAGACATATACTAACTTTCAACTTTCAACTTTCCACTAATATTCCAAGCCGCCAAACACATCGTCAGATTACCTAACACCGTCATCGCGGCTTGGAGCGTAACCAACCATTCTAAATCGAGAGTATTATCGAAAAAATGCCAGGTACAGGCACACATCGCACTCACTAACGCAGGTAACATCCCAAACGAAAGACTCCGCCATGCCAGATTACCACTAGCTTCGGCATACAGCCAAATCAACCAAATTGCTGTCATCCACTCAATGACGCTAGAAATATGAATAATCCAAGTCGGAATCGAGAGTACGTGCATCTAAAATTATGTTAGTTCTTTGCTGTCTGAATAGTCTCCTTCTGTTCCATCGTAATATCTTTTTAGAGTAATCTATAAAATCCCGAACCCCCAATCTCAAATCCCAAACCCCAAATCCCAAACCCCAAATCCCCAATCCCCAATCCCCAATCCCGAACCCCGAACCCCCAATCCCCACAAAATAACTAGAAATTAGCAGAGCGATCGAGCACAATAGAGAGATGAACCAGGTAAATTACTTACGAATTAGCCTCATCGATCGCTGCAACTTTCGGTGTCAGTATTGTATGCCCGAAGGGGCTGAATTAGAGTATCTCCATCGCCAGCAACTTTTGACTGATGATGAGTTGTTGACTCTGATTCGGGAAGTGTTTATCCCTGTCGGTTTTACCTGCTTTCGGCTGACTGGGGGAGAGCCATTGTTACGTAAAGGGGTAGTCGATATCGTGCGATCGATCGCGAGTCTACCACAGACTCAAGACCTCTCGCTTACTACGAATGCCTTTCTACTGGCAGGGATGGCGCAAGATTTATATCAAGCTGGACTCCGACGGGTGAATATCAGCCTTGATTCGCTCCAGGAAGCTACCTTCGATCAGATTGTTGGCAATATTGGTAGATCTCGCTGGCAGCAGGTCTGGGATGGGATTCTTGCCGCCGATCGAGCGGGATTTGAACCGCTCAAGTTAAATGTAGTAGTCATTCCAGGAGTCAATGATACCGAAGTATTGGATTTAGCGGCTTTGAGCATTGACAAACAGTGGCATGTCCGCTTTATTGAGTTTATGCCAATTGGTAACGATGAATTATTTAGCGATCGAGGGTGGATATCTTCAGAATTAATTCGTCAGCAGATTCGGGAAAAATGGGGATTGACGGAGGCGCATGTACGTGGAAATGGCCCTGCGGACGTATTTACCATTCCAGGGGCTAAAGGCACACTAGGATTTATCAGTCAAATGTCTGAATGCTTCTGCGACAGGTGCAATCGAATGCGTCTATCTGCTGATGGTTGGTTGCGCCCCTGTTTGCTCAATGAAACCGGACAATTGGATCTCAAAAATTCACTCCGCAACGGTGTATCTACAGCAGAATTGCGATCGCAAGTTCGAGATTTACTCGATCTCAAACCAGAAATTAACTATAAAGGTCGCGAATCTGGAACTACCGGATCTTATCACCGCACAATGTCCCAAATTGGTGGATGAAAAATATTTTTTAGCGTTAACTTCACAGACTCGATCGATATTTCTAGATACAATTTTTTAAGATGTTACCTTAAAAAAGATGCGATTTTGAGATTTAAATCGCATCTTTACTTTGGGGAAAAGTAACTACTAATTAATAATTATTAAACAGCTTTCTCGTAAATATAAAAGTCAGCAAAAGAACCAGTCGTGTAATCACCTTGATATGGATATTTGTTAGGAATATGTTCCTTTAGTTTCCAGTCAGATTGATTCGCCTCGATCCATGTGGTAAATTTGCGATTCTTCACATGTGGTGCGCCAGAGCCAGCTTCATCTTCATAATTATTTGAGTAAATAATTACATTGCGAGTAGCTGCATTAAATAAGCTACTGATATAATTCTCAAATACTTCATCTTCGACTAGATGATAAATAACATCTAGAGATAATGTTAGATCGCTGGTTTTTCCATCATATTTCTGCATTAACTCAAACGCTTTGCTACTGTCAGTAGCAAAGCGTTCTTGGCATAAAGAGATTATCGTACTACTTATATCGAGTCCGAGATAGTTGGGGTATTTTGCCAGCGTCAATTGGTTCCCATCACCACAACCAAATTCAATCACAGTTTCTATGTTCTCCTTAGCAACAAATTCATTGAGAATTTCTGCTTTAAACTCTGCAAATTTGTCGTATGAGCCAACACCGGAATTGCCGCCCGCAGCATATCGATCTTCCCAATACTTGCCCGAGTCGGTAAAGGCTGCTGACGTTGAGCTATTTCCGGCTATTTGCGAGTAAATTTGTTTGGCTAAATTACCAATAACTGGAATTTTCTTGATTTTTTCTTTCATGTATTTTGTGAATGCACCAGCATCATCATAATGCGTTATCCATAGATACATCTTAACTCTTTATTATTATTTCAACTTTTAACTCAATTTAGTAATTGTCCGATTGCCATGAGACTAGCTGTATCTAAATACTGTTTGTTATTTGCTACTACCGATTGTAGAAAACTTTTTACTCGCTCGTCTTCGATCGACCAAACGACTTGACGATTGGAAATTGCCGCAGTCACAATTGTATTGACTTGAGCGGCGGTAAATTCTGAATAATAGCTTAATTTCTCGATCGCTATTTGAGTAGCAGATATTGATTGACTGTTAACAAAATCTCTGATTAGAAACTCTTTGTCTCTCGCGCTAGCTAGGGTAATATTAGGGAACTGTTCCTTGCAGAAGCTAGACAATCGTTTGTAAAAGTGAATTTTTGTCCGCTTTCTGTTATTCCATTCAGTTAGTAAAAAGTCACTGAATTCATCGTCATTGAGTGCCGAGCAATAGTCTTTATCACCAGTAATAAAATACAGATCTTCGCCATCTGCTGTTTCGGCAAGCAAGCATTCCCAATTAATCGCATCGCCTAAAGAATTATTCTTGCCAGGTGGATTCCCTACCCCCATCCTAAACCGCGCTCGATCGAGTATCTCCGGACTATTCTTAAGCTGTTTACCTAAGCTGAATAAAGACTGAATAATGAGATCCGCTTTTAGAGTTTTGGTTTTAATATCTATGAGAATCTTTGTAGTTAAAGATGCATGAGCTTGCTCGTAATGCTTGAGTGATTCTCTCAGGACATCGATTTCTGGATAGTCTTCGCATAATTGCGGAAATTGGGGATTGAAGGTTTGAGTACGGAGTGATTTGATCGCTCCATCAATCCGTTGTTCGCGGTTTCGATAAAACTCGTCGATAATTTGATCTGTGAGTAACAGTGTAATTTGTTGTTTGTCGATTGCCTCGATCAGTTTACTCAGTTCGGCTAAATCTTCCTGATTGAGTGCATAAAAAGATAGCAGAATATTTGTATCGATGAAAAGCTGCATATCTTAATTTAGGGGATGGTGAATAGTGAATAGTGAATTTAAGGATATTTTAAACCGCAAATCCTTGTCCAGTCGCAATCTGCGCTTTGTGCTCACCGTATTGACCGGATCTGCCGATAGCAGCCGATAAGTTGTCGCAGCAAAAATACATACGCACTATAATAAAATGTGAGCTGATTTACGGGCTTTTATCGCAAATATGGTACAAAAATCCAGTTTGTGTGTAAGTTAAGATTGGGTGTCTCTATTTATCCAACATCTCTACAGAACATACCATGACAGAACATACCACGATCGTCAAATATCTATCTACAGCGACATTGATTATATCGAGTTTATTTGCGGGAACTAGTATCAGCCAAGCACAGACGACTAATAACCTGCCTCAAACTGGCTTTATTGGCGACGGTTCCAACGGGAATACCAATGGACAAACCAATCAGAATAATAACCTCAGCAATGGCCAAAGCAATAATCAAAATAATGGTCAAAGCAACACTCAGCAGATTAATTATCCCGCCATCCCGCTGAGTCCCGTCATTCAAAATCCAGTTAATACGGAAAATGACTTTGGATTAAATTTGGGTGGCGCACTTAATACGATCGATGGTCGAAATATAACTCTATACTTAGGGATTGTCTATCAACCAGGGCGCACGGACGATCACAATGCACGGATGGCAAAATTGAAGTCGGAAACCCAGGTACTCGAATCTCAGAAACAAATTACCCAAACCCAACTACAACTGCTCAGACAGCAAGTGTCCGAGCAAGAAATTAGACTGCGGAGAATGCAATCGATCGAACAAGTTGCGCCTAAATAATCAATTTATTCAGCAGAAAAAATTTATATTTAATTATATCCCCAACTTCTTCAAAAGTCGGGGATATGTCTTTACAGCTTGAATATTCCGATATTTGACGTTATTTAGCTCTGGGGAGATTCTCCCAAGATCGATTTGATTCCTTCCATTGTTGCCGGAATGTTACTGGGGTCCATAAACATTACTTTACTACTATCGCTCTTGCCAATATTATTACCCATTTCTAAATATCCTAACGCTAATAAGATTTCGATCGCTCGTTTTGATTGAGGATTGTCTTCTAGCTGTTTGCCAATAATCCCTGCAGAAGCAGCCACCCCTTGAGCCTTGAGCACCTGCTGTTGGCGTTCGGCTTCTGCTGCTAGCAATACTGATTTTTGCTGGGCTTCAGCATCCAGCAGCAAGGCATCCGCTCGACCTTTAGCCGCATTTACTGCTGATTCTCGCTCTCCTTCCGATGTCAAAATTGCTGCTCGTTTTTTTCGCTCCGCAGACATTTGTAATTCCATTGCATCCATCACTGCTTTAGCTGGAATCAAATCGCGGAGTTCCACCCGAGTGACTTTCACCCCCCAAGGATCGGTAGATTTATCCAAATCCTGCAATAGTAGTTCATTGATTTGATTGCGAGCTGTAAAGGTTTCATCTAATGATAGTTGTCCCATTTCTGCTCGAATTTGGGTGAGTACCAAGTTAATCATCGCCGCTTGGAGATTTTCGACACGGTAGTAGGCTTTTTCCATGTCCAAAATTCGCCAGTAAACAACCGCATCTACTGTCACAGAAACATTATCCCTGGTAATACATTGCTGGGGTGGAATATCAATTACTCTTTCTCTAATAGTTTGCTGAAAAGAAACTCGCTCTAACATCGGAATCAAATAATTTAGGCCAGGTTGGAGCTTTTTACCTGTGTACTTACCCAATCTTTCAACTAGAGCTTCATCGCCCTGATTAACAATTTTAATCCCAGACAAGCCACCAAAACCGAGAATGGCAGCAATCATTAAAGCAAATGGTTCCATAACAGTATTCTCTAAAATTAAATTTTCAACTTTTATTTGGGGCTTACACACTCATCTCAGCATCTCTGGCGTTCCCGTAGATATAGTAAAAGAAAGTATTGTAAACTATCAAAAATAGATCGTGTCTTTCCTTTTAACCTTCTTCTAATAACTCGAACTCATCACCATAAGTACGGGAACGCCACACCCCTGAACGCCTAATCTTTAATCCCAAATTGATGCATTGGCATAACAATTAGCGTGGTACCTTCACGATCGACTACATGCAATAGATCGTGAGGTTCGATCGATTCTACCCCATCGGCACATTTTGCGCGCCAAGAGGCTCCTTCATATAGTACCCGCCCAGTTTGGTTGGGCATCATTGCTGTCAAAGCTTCTGCTTCGGTGGACTCTTGAATTTTCCTGGAGGTACGCTTTTGATTGATGCGATAGCCCAAAGCAATTAATCCGCAGGACAATAACATCCAGATTGCGATTTGAACCCCGAACCATGATGGGAGCAATAATGCTACTAGTGACACCAACAAGGCACTCACACCCAGACAAACTGCGGTAAAGGCAGTTGGAATCACCAGTTCGATTAGGCATAGTGCGGTGCCGATTATCAGCCACAATCCGCTGGGACTAATCTCGATGCCACCGATCGTAATTTGACTGAGCCACATCATAATTTAGTTGGAATCGATCGTTTATTCCCACGATAACCAATGAAACCCCGAAATGACAAAAAGATATTCGCCAGAGGCTACGCCAACGGAACTCAAATCTAAACCTTTCCTAAATATCGCTGAAGATAAGGTGAAAACACCTCATAAATCAGCGTCAAAGGCTCACCACGGTGCCAAAACACATAATGACGACCCCAAAATGGCCCAGCCTCCCCAAACGCCTCAGCCAGCACTGAAGACTCACCATAATAAATCCCTTGCACATCCCGATACAATTCTGTCCGTAACTTCGCTAAACTCGCCCAAATCGGCAAAGACTTATTCTCCAGATACTCATCCACATGACGCGCCTCCCACCAGGAAGTCGCATAAGCCAACCTTTGCCCCGAAGCTGTCCGCAGCCAGACCTGACGGCGGATTCTCGGTCCTGGAACTACCTGTAAAGAACTCGGCGCACCATCATTATCCATCCCGATCGCGGACATATCAATTACATCTACCTCCGTTGGCTCTCCCGTTAGCAGTTGTAGATGTCGCGTCGGCGAACCGTCGCCTAGTAATAATATTTGCCATGCAGGTGGCAACTGTTGATGTGGTAAACCAGTTTGAACCACTTCAGCTCCAGCTTGCCAGATCGGACTAAGTGCATTCCAGCTCGTCGCAGCAGTGTCGCCTCTACCTGGAAAAATCGAGTTGTTACTATTGAGGTCGATCGTGGTAGCCACAAGTGTTAATGAATCTTAATATTACTTCTTACTATCATACAATCTATTTTTAGACCACGGTATCTCACTAGCTTTAGCCAAACAGGCGGGAATCCCCAGCCCATAATCTTTGATTTGGGTCGAAAAGATCAAACTTCGCGATTAATTTACTCGACATCACTTGCGGCGATTTTTTGGACGAGATTTTTTCTCCTGTTTGCGCCTCGATCTTTTGTCGCAACACCATTGTAGAGATCGCCTGCTGATTGGGAGAATTGCTGAAGAATTGCAGGATAGGATGAGCGATTCATGAATTTTCTCTACTCAAGCATCTAGATTTACAGGCTATTGCTAACATTAGATCGATTTAATGTTAGCCACCTGA
>NZ_JANOJV010000320.1:0-7764 GCF_031418915.1 Chamaesiphon sp. VAR_48_metabat_135_sub
GGCAAGCATCCTAAAATTCCCCAAATTTTTGCATTTTTGGAGCTGACAATCCCCGCAGAGGCCCCCCATAGCCAACAAAAGTTCTTTTATTTAGTTCGAGAATATATTGCCGGACAAAGTTTAGCAGCAGAATTGCTCGTCAAAGGTAAATTTAGTGAATCGGAAGTGATTTTTGTATTGCGAGAAGTTGCAAAAATTTTAGAATTCGTTCACTTTCAGGACACAATTCACCGCGAGATTAAGCCAGCAAACATCATCCGCGATGCACAAGGCAAAATCTATTTAGTCAACTTTGGGGCGGTGAAGCAGATTGGAGCTGAGACCATTCGCGCGACTGTCCAGATGCTAGAACGTAATTTAAACTCCGTATCTACAATAGAATATGCTCCAGGAAAACAACACCAGGGACAGGAAATTTATCCTTCATCAGACTTGTATAGTTTGGCGGTGACTTGTTTAAATTTACTTACAGGTAAACTACCTGAAGATTTATTAGCGTTTGAGACTAATAATTGGCAATGGCGGACACCAGATCTCCAGGTTAGCGATGCCTTGGCGGAGATCCTCAATCGAATGTTGCAGCATCAACCCACAGCGCGATTCCAGTCGGCGAGGGATGTCTTGGATACCTTAGATGCTACGTGGGGTCTGCCGATTTTGAGTATTCCGGCTGCTAGTAATCCAGTCGGGGAAAATGTCTCTGACGATTTTCCAGAACTTGATGACTATCCGTTTCAACACGATGAAGATCTGGTACCATTCGATGACGATTTTTCATTCCTCGAACATGCTCCCGTAAAAATTGAAAAATCATCTAAGATTAATCGTAAAAAACCTTGGATAATAGCGGGACTTTTAACTACTGGGCTGATTGGTTTAAGTGCCATAATTATTCCTAAACTTCTACCATCTTCTCATCTAACTGCGATCGTCAATGATGCGCTGGTCAGCCGCAGTAGCACTGGGGAAAGAATTTTACTTAGCTTTGAAGGCGATCGAGATACAGATAAATTTAAAGAGTTAAAAAGGGCTGGAGTTGCCGCGATCGCCAGTGAAAACTATCTCGAAGCTGCGACCAAATTACAAGGAGCATTAATCGAAAATCCCAACTCGCCGGAGACACGTATTTATCTAAATAATGCCTTAATTGGCAATCGCAAAAGTTATACTATTGCTACTGCTGTACCGATCTCCAGATCGTTCGATCGAGCCTCGGAAATGTTGAGAGGGTTCGCTCAAGCTCAATCGGAAATGAATCAAATTGGTGATGTGAACGAACCTAAAATTAAATTAAGAATAATTGATGATAGTGACGATCCCAAATCAATTGAAACCATTGCTAATGCCGTCGTCGATCGACCGGAAATATTAGGCATTGTCGGGCACAATCGCAATGATGTCTCGATGAAGGCGGCAAATATTTACGATCGGAATAAATTAGCTTTTATTGCGCCGATTAGTACTGCAAACAAACTAACAGGCACTAATAAACCATATATTTTCAGAACTAATGCCAGGGGAGATTCGATCGCCAAAAAATTTGTCGATCGCTTAATTGACAAAGATCGTAAGCGCAGAGTAGCTATTTTTTATGTTCCGACGATCGCTTATAATGATGAGTTCAAAACTCAATTTGTTAATTTATTAACAGCCAGAGGTGGAGAAATTGTCGGTACTTTTCCATTTTCTGGAACCACGGCTGGTGCTCCAGTATTTAATGCAGAAGCTCACCTCCAAAAAGCTAATGAAATGGGTGCCGAAGCCATCTTATTATTACCCGTTGGACGTTCCACTCGAGAGGCTCTCCAAATCTTAAAACTTAGAGTTAGTAAGTATCCTGAATTTACTGTTTTTGCCGATACCGCTCTATATAGTCTGAACACCCTTAATGCGGGAAAAGAAGCTGAAGGTTTAATTATCGGCGTACCTTGGCAAGAATCCGAAAGCACACCCCAATTTTCGGCTGGTGCCAAACAATTATGGAACAATCGAGTTAACTGGGCAACTGCAACTTCTTATAATGCGGTTAAGGCTCTGGGCACAGCCATTAAAGCCCAAGAGGTACCTTCTCGATCGGGTGTGATGACTATTTTATCCAAAAATGAATTTATGGGTGCTTCTGGGCGATTTAAGTTTACCAAGGGCGAACCAACCGAACGATATATTTTAGTCGAAGTCGCACCCACTCCACCTCATTATAAATATTCTTCTGGCACGGGATATGACTTTGTACCGATCGAATGGCTGTTTTAATAATTAATAATTAATAATTAAACGTTCGATGATTATTCATTATTATACCAATTTAAATGGTATTAATGACATTAAACTCTCAATATATTGCACGGTGGGCACTGTCTTGTCACAGCGAGATCTGGAGGGAACCTCCAGGGCGCGAGCCGCTGCCCACCATTTAGGCTTTCGGTAGTGATTAGAGGATCTTTTCTAACCCGTATACTAGCGATTTTAGTCCCAAAATCTTCCGAATGGCGAGGAGGACTCCAGGCATATAGCAAGAGCGATTAGTAGTATCGTGGCGGAGGAGGTAAATTTCACCTGGTGCACCGAAAATAATTTCTTGATGAGCAATGTATCCAGGTAGTCGGATACTATGAATGCGAATATTTTCATCGGCGACACAACCTCTTGCACCTGCAATCTTTTCGGATTCGGTGACGCTGGGAGGATTGAACGTTTTGCCGAGTTCGCCTAAAAGTTGTGCGGTTTGGATAGCGGTACCACTGGGTGCATCGGCTTTTTGATTGTGGTGGAGTTCGATGATTTCCACATGTTCAAAAAATTTGGCGGCTTGAATTGCGGCTTGCTGCATTAATATCACCCCGATCGAGAAATTTGGGATAATCAAACAGCCAGTACTCGCTTTGTCGGCAAATTCAGCTAATTCTTGAATCTGGTTCGTACTCAATCCCGTCGTCCCCACAACTGGGCGCACTCCATAGGCGATCGCCGATCGCACGTTTTCATAGATACTATCAGGATGGGTAAAATCGACCATCACAGCGGCTTGCTTCTCCTGGGATGCCATCGCCAGGATCGCCTGAAGATCGTTCATTACAGGCACCTCTAAGGCTCCACAACCAGCGATTTCGCCGATATCTTCGCCCTGGATTTTGGGATTGCGATCGATCGCTCCCAACAGTACCATATCTGGGGCGTTAGCTACTGCTTTAATTACTTCTAGCCCCATTTTCCCACCCGCTCCATTGACGACGACGGGTATTGGCGATTGAGTACTCATGGTTGGTGTTTTTCCTGGGCTGACAACTTCACATTGCCTATTATGACATCGAAGGACTCGATCGACTTCTGCTCTAATGGCAACTATTCCACTAATTTCAATATATATCGCCAATATTGGATGCCTAATCTGCTCGGCAACTCGATATCTTGTTTGAATCCCAACTTTGCTTACATCTGTCTTGCGGCTACCGTCAGCTCGCTGGTATGTATCCCAATTATCTGAGCTTGATACGCTGCTACCGCTAACGATGCAATTTCATTAAATTCTCGATCGACTGCATCTTGTGATGCTAGTTGTCATGAAAATTAATACTCCTGTTGCTAATTAAAGAATAGATTTTGGATGCAGCCGCCATCCAAAATCCACAATCTTTAGGCTTGGCGAGAGTAGTACTCTACAACCAGTAGCTCATTGACTTGAAGGGCTACCCATTCACGTTCGATCGTGCCAGTAACTTTACCAGTTAAATTAGCTTTGTCGAAATCCAAGTGGTTTGGAGTGTTCGCTAAACCAGGATATTGGAGATTTGCTTCTACCAATTTCTTTGATGCTTCGCGATTGCGGACACCAATTACGTCACCGGGACGACATTGATAACTAGCGATATCCACAGTACGTCCGTTGACGGTGACGTGTCCGTGGTTTACTAGTTGGCGCGCACCTGGGATGGTGGGAGCCATTGCCAGCCGAAATACAGTGTTGTCCAACCGCATTTCGAGTAATTGCAATAAAACTAATCCGGTAGAACCAGTCGCGCGTCTTGCTTTCCGCACGTAGCGGAGCATTTGCTTCTCGTTTACACCGTAGTTCATTCGCAATTTTTGCTTTTCTTCGAGACGGATGGCGTATTCAGAACGCTTTTTCCGGTTTTGACCGTGTTGACCTGGTGGATATGCACGACGTGGCTCTTTCCGAGTTAATCCTGGCAAGGAGCCTAAACGACGTGTAATTCTCAGTCTCGGTCCGCGATATCGGGACATAAATTTCCTTAGTGCTTGATACTTTACCCAAAACTCCCATTGTTACATACAAGGGTCGTTCTGGCTAGTCCTTTCACAATTCCACCAGGCATGAGACAAGAACTGACTCTGTATGACTTTTTCTTACTGCCAATACGGATATTTACCCTGAAGCCAATCGATCGGTTCTTGACTGTATTGACGATGGGATGATATTGGTTTTAAAGTGTATTAAAAATCATCCAATCTTGAATATTTGCAGCCTTCAGCACCGACTCAGACTGATCGATTTCATCATCAGTTCCTGTGACTGTCAATAGATAGTGTCCTTGTGCCAACAGATCTTCATAATACTGCGCTTGCGTTTCGGAAATCTCTAAGCCACCTTCGCCGCCGAGTACTCCACCCGATACGGCTCCATAAAAAGCTCCTGTTGCCATTCCTACCAACACCACAGCACCACTAAATGCGGGGAAAGCTAATGTTGTCAGTGCCGCGACTACGCCCCCGACAACAGTTCCCACCGCTCCAGCCTTCACAGCTCCCTGTTCGATACTCTCGATCTTACTACCGCCTGTAAACTCATGTTCAGACTGAACAATTGGTGCTGTCAATGCTTTCAATTGTGGACTGTCTGAATCAGTCTGTGGTACAACAACTGAAACATTATTCATTTTAACACCAGCCGATTTGAGTCGATCGAGTGCTAACTCAATCTGTTGAAGATTCGCGAACATACCTAATCCATTTTTATGCTTTAACGTCATGATAAATATCCTGTTGATAATTAATAATTAATAATTGATAGTTGATAATTAGATATCCTGCGAAAGTAAAAACAAAAAAATTCTAGTATTGTTTTCGTCTATATCTTCCCCTAAAGCCTAAAGTCTAAAACCTGACTTTCGCAGGAAGTTAATTCCTGCTCCTGACATTACTGTTTGAGATAGGTGGTTCTAGTTGAAGCATATTATCTAACTGTTCGGGTGTAAGAGATCGAAGAATACTCACCTGATTCGGAGATTGACTAATTGAGATTGCATATCCCGCCTGTAAGTATGGACGATAGTTATTTTGATTTGCCACATGAGTCTGGACTAGAGCTAAAACAAAGATGCGTGCATATTCTCTTAGTGGTTCGATGTTTTTGTCAGGAATAACTGATTCAAGAGATGGCATAAATGCTCTGATGAAAGAGCGAACATCAGTGACATGACCGACACCTCGCACCACAAAAAGATAGCGTTCTGGTGCAACTATCCATGAGAAAGGTTTGATTTGCTCTAGCACTGCCGAGGCAACAACATCTTCACTAGATGCCGCAATCGCTACTGGGATTTTAATTTTTGACATCCCTTTTGGACCAAAAATACTACTCTCAATTGGATTGATCGCTAGGGCAAACTTGATGCGATTGTCTCGAAAATTGTAGAACTGACGTGGTAGTTTTAAAGCCTCACATTGCAATAAGAGCGAAGCATTGGTAGCATTAAATTGTTGACTACATTCTTTAGTTAAATAGTCGAAATCGATCGTCGCTCCCGCTAAAGCCAACGCGGTATAACCGCCAAAGGAGTGCCCGATTACGCCTACTTGCTGCACATTCGCGATCGCTGGCAAGCGTCGTCCCAAATCATCTAAAATATAGCTAACATCTTTGGGTCGATCGATAAATTCACTGACATCAAACATTTCTTTGCTCGAACCTACCAACAGATTTTTAAACTTCTGTGAGTTACTGCCAGGATGCTCGACAGTGACCGCTACAAAGCCGTGAGAGGCGAGGTGTCTGGCGATCGCGGCAAAATGTTGGCGATCGGATGCCAAGCCGTGGGAGAGGACGATGACGGGCGCAGGTTGAGACAATCCTTGCGGTAAATAGAAGTCAACCGTAAATTGACGACTGCGCCGAGCATCTTTCAAGATTTCGGTTTGCAATTTAACTGAATATCCGCCTGGGCTAGCCAGATTTGCCATCGCGTTTGGCTCGATTTTCGGCTCGGATTGTGCCAACTCCGACGACAGTTGTTCGACACCTGAGATCGCGCTCTCAGTTTCCTTGCCGAGTTTGTCAATCTTGTTTGCTACCTCGAACCCTTTTTCCAAATTCAACCGCATCGTCGGAGCGGGATATTTTCGTAAGAAAGTGAGTAAAGATAGACCACTAGGATCGGCGGCGGCTGAGATTAATCCTGTCCGAATTGCCTTTGCACTATTCAAATTGCGCTTCGATTTAGGAGCGTCTACTCGAACGCTTTGAACTAGATCGCCTAAATACGTGAGAATCTTTTCACCAACCGCAGAGTAAAAGAATTGAGATACTTGCAACTGGCTCAAATCTGAGTTAAGTTTCAGAAATTGGCGGACATACTTACGATCTTTTGCTTCGATCGAACTTAAAAAGGGTGCTAATTCTTTGCCGACATCACCTTGTTTAGCATAGGTTTCCAATTCTTTGACTGAAATACCAAACTCGATTGGCCCGATCCCAAATTCAACCCTCTCTGCTGCCTGAACCGCTCCAATCGTCGTTGATATCGTCCAGATTGTCAGCAACAAAAACCAACCAAACAGACTATTGTGTTTAGACTGAAATGGTGATAACTTTGCTCGATCGATGAAGATATTCATGTTTTCAATAATTAAATGAATATCAGTTTAATTTCCACAGCTTAAAGTTCCTTCTTTTGTGCCACCAACTTTATCTTTGACAATAATACTTGGTTGCTGTCCTGGATAACATCTAACTAATATTCGGTCTTGATTCCGAGTTAAATATAAAACGTGGATGGGTTGACCATTTAGTTTTGCTAAGACCAGTTGTGGAGGCATCGGAGCCGTGGCGATGGCTGGTAGTGTTGCCATTCCCACCACCGATACTGCTCCTCCCAGCACCAATCGTGAAAAATGATTGGTAATTTCGCTCCATTTCATAAGTGCAATGCCGTAGCTTCAGAATTTTCGATATCACCCGTATTTTCGTCAAAATATAGATCGAGATCTTCATTAGTCAACATCTGGTCACTATTGAGGCTGTTATTCTGCTCTAAAACATCGTGAATAGTCGCGTAATCACTGGCTGGAGCGATCGACTCTTTCCACGGAATAATAACCGCATCAGCTTCGATCGTTTGGACTAGATATAATGGCAAAACTTTAGGATTACTAAACCAGCCAGCTTGGTCAACCAGAAATCCTAATAAGCAGTTTTCAGCTCGATCGAAGATTGGCGCAATAACAGTTTCAATTCTTTCGCCGGAATCGGAAGCGACGACGGGTTTACCGATGATATCTTTTACTTTTAGCACGATCTTTATTTATTGTTTGTTTGAATAGTAGCAGTTCGATCGCTAAAAACTAATCTACCAATAGAGATAAATTAAGTCACTATGTTAGTACCCCATTAGATAGATTTATACTTCAGTTCAAAAATATTCCCCGCAACTCAATTGCAGTTGGCAATACCTGTAAAGTAATCCCTGAGGTTATAGTCGGATGGAAAGCGTGGCACTCTAGAGGGCATGAAGCGGCGTTTTTTTTTTT
>NZ_JANOJV010000321.1:0-7884 GCF_031418915.1 Chamaesiphon sp. VAR_48_metabat_135_sub
CGCAGTAACTAAAGTTGCATGGCTCCCCGATACGTTTGGATTTTGTGGACAATTACCGCAGTTATTAAAGCAAGGCGGTATCGATTATTTTGTCACGCAGAAGTTTCTGTGGAATGATACGAATCAATTTCCCCATCAATTATTTTGGTGGGAGTCTCCAGATGGAAGTCGCGTGCTCAGTTTGATGTCGTCGGCAATTGGCGAAGGTATCGATCCATTAAAAATTATCGACCATGCCTGTGCGTGGCAAACTAATACGGGAGTCGATGAGTCGCTATATTTATTCGGCGTGGGCGATCATGGGGGTGGTCCGACCCGTGATATGTTGGAAATTGCCGATCGATGGTCAAAGTCAGACGTATTTCCCGATCTAGAATTTACGACTGCGGTTAAATATCTCGATAAGTTATCAAGTAGAGCCGATAGTCAACTGTTCCCAGTTTGGAAAGACGAACTCTATCTAGAATTCCATCGCGGTTGTTTTACAACCCACGCCGATCAAAAGCGATCGAATCGGCAGTGTGAGGATTTATTATATCAGGCAGAACTCTGGTCGTCGATCGCTTCGATCGTAACTAAACAGGATTATCCCGACGATCTGCAATTGCAGATCGAGACAGCTTGGAAACAGACATTATTCAATCAGTTCCACGATATCATTCCTGGCACCGCGATCGAACCTGTATACGTGACGGCGAATGAGGGATGGGAAAATGTCGAACGAGTAACAACGCGAATAATTAGCGATGCTCTGGGTGAGATTTGCGATCGAATTATACTTCCAACTCCGCCAATCGAGGGCGCAATTCCGATCGTGATTTTTAACGCTCTCAATTGGGAACGTAGTGAGGTAATCAAATACCCTCTAGATCCAACAGATCCCCGACTGTCTTGTCTCGCTTCCATAGTCGGGAAACCCGACCGGAGCGAGCCGCTTCTTGAAAAAGTCGGGTTTCTGGATGCGTGGTGTCTATTCGATGCAGATGGAAAATTATTACCCAGCCAAGCAACCACCGAACATATATTATTTCTGGCAGCAGATTTACCGAGCGTTGGTTATCGCTTGTTTTGGCTTGCTTCTAATAGCTTCGGCGAAGATCTGATACCCCACCCCAACCCTCCCCTTGTAAAGGGGAGGGAGCCGGAAGAGCAAGCCTTTATAAGGGGGGTTGGGGGGGTAAAAATCTCCGCTGCAACTCAAACAACAACGGAAACACTAGCTTCCAGCGGTTTTATTTTTAAAAACCAATTCGTAGAAGTAGCAATCGATCCTGAAACTGGGGATATTGATAGCATTTACGATCGAATCAACCATCGTGAAATAATCTCTACAGGTGCAAATCAACTCCAAGCCTTCCAAGATGGCGGACAATATTGGGATGCCTGGAATATCGATCCTAAATACGCCGAAAAAATATTACCACCAAGCCAGCTCAGATCGATCGAGTGGATTGAAAATGGTGTAATTCGTCAACGATTGCGCGTTGTGCGGGAATTAGCGGGATGTGAATTTCGTCAAGATTATATCTTAGATGCCCATAGCTCGATCGTACGGATCGAAACCAGCGTCGATTGGCAAGCCGAGCATGTCCTAATCAAAGCCAACTTCCCCCTAAATCTTACCGCCGATCGATCTACATCCGAAACTGCCTGCGGTGCAATCGATCGCACCACTACACCCACAACCGCCGCCGCAAAAGCTAAGTGGGAATTACCGATGCATCGCTGGGTCGATCTCACCGATAATAGTGGCGTGTATGGGGTGAGTTTATTGAATAATTGTAAATATGGCTTCGATGCAGGTACAGATTTTCTAAGACTTACCTTGCTCCGCAGTCCTAAATGGCCAGATCCGACCGCCGATCGCGGCTATCATGAATTTACCTATGCAATTTATCCTCACAGTGGCACCTGGCAAGCCGCTCAGACTGTGAGAAAGGGACTGGAGTTGAATTCGCCTTTGCAAATATTGCAATTGGCTCCAAAGCCGAAGATAGAGTTAAATCGAGACTTAGCACCGATGAATAGTTTCATCGATTTACATGCGGAAAATCTAGTCTTAATGGCATTTAAACCTTCAGATAGTTTAGATCGATCGTGGATATTGCGGTGTTATGAGTGTCATGGAGTGGAGAGCGAAATTGAGTTAGCAGGAGATCTGGATTTAAGGATCGATCGAGTGGTAAATTTACTCGAAGAACCACTGTCAGAGACGATAGATGCAATCGTTAAACCTTGGCAAATTTGGAGTTTTGGGGTTTCAGCCTAGATTGCAACTTGAGTTAACGTGAGTTCGGGTTAAGAATATTGCGACAAGGTAGCTTTAGCCTAAGTTTTAGTTTAATAATCTCCAATTAAAATCTCAAATCGAGTGAATGCCGCACCACGCTGTCTTGTTTCGCTAAACCGTCGGGGAAACCGACGAGCGCGAACCGCTAGCACACAGATCGACCTTACGCAGGAGAGTTTGAGAGGCGGCGTTCCGCCTTTCAACGGGGGGGCTGGGGGTCGGAACCCCCAGATCCGGGTTCTGCCCACACTAGGACAATTGAAACTCACTGGTATATATCGTTTACCACTCCGCTTATTACAGATCTTTATCCCGAACTCACGTTGGGTTATACACCCAATCTCCCCCTCACTCAATCCATTAACACCAATCGAGTTAGGCTTCCTCGATATCGTGATATCCAAGCACATTCGTGGGAAACTGCCTGATCGTATCTACAGGTGACTGAAGTATTAGTCCAGACACAATCTCCACATTTGCGGTGAAATCGTGAACGATTAACAACCCACCCCGACAGCGCACGAGGAACTTACCACTGGGAAACACCTCAATTACTTCGCCATTGGTTCGATCTCGATATCCATAGTCAACGACATCAGTGTCGAAGATCGCCGCTTGATAAATTTTGACTTGCTCGCCATTGGCAAACGAGAACGCACCATTGAATGGTTTCGTTACCGCTCTGATATGCGCCTCAATCTGAAAAACGTCCAGTCGCCAGTCAATAATACTATCCTCAGGATTGCGTTTTGGATAAAAAGTAGGTGTGAATTCTTTTTGGGGGCGGAGCCGCAGATTGCCGGTGCTGAGATGCTCCAGATTCCGCAGTACGAGACATTTCATTGCCAGGACATTTTTATAATGCATGGTTTCAGCCGTATCCGATGGCTGAATGCTGAACACAAATGAGTCGAGAATATCGCCAGAATCGACTCCCGCATCATAGCGGAACAGGTTAGTGTGAAAATGAGCGCGCCTTTCCATTAAAGACCAATTCATCGGCGATCTACCTCTGCCAATGGGTAAATCGTCAGTGCTCCCGTGCATTCCGAAAGCACCGACAGAGAAGGTGTTCAATACCTCTGCGGGAATCATCCGTTGCCATCCCATCACGAACGCAATGTCCAATTTCAGACTGGCAATCTGGGCTAAATCTTCATCGTGCTTGAGAGAGTATTTATTGGCAACATAGCAGGGAATGCCTAGTTCGGCACACATCGCCGTTAGATCGCAATAGTCGGCTACTTCGGCTTTCAAAGCAGCGTCTGGCGAGATCGTAATGACGGCGGCTACCTGGGAGGATTGGCGCAGAGCCTCGATCAAAAAGATCGTAGTGTGCTTGCAGCCAAAAACAGCGATTTTGGGTTTAGTCATAATTACCTCCAACAACGGTACGATATGGTTTACAGTTATCTGCCATATGCTGTTGAAACCGCTTAATCCGCAGATTGAGAAACTTGTTGAGAATATCGATCGAATTAGCCTCGTCTGTCACCCACCAAATCGGGTGGACGAGCAAATGGATCGATTTTTTATCCGCATAGGCTTGAGAGTTCAATGGGTGTCCGTGTTTGAATAAACCTTGCGAATCGCTACAATACTCGATCGATTTACAGTAGATTGATTGATACGTATGGCGAATATTATCGATCGGCGAGTCATAGTTCAGAAAGAAGTCAGTCGGACGATGAATGCTGATACAGTCGGGTGAAGATCCAAAATGTCGATCGAAGATGTTCAGTTCTTGTTTCAGTCCTGCTTGAAAGTCATCATAGACAGTCGGATCGAAGTGTAAACTGATCTGGTGCCCGTAGTCCCTAATTTCATCGACAAGTTTTGAGTTGTCGCATTCGAGCAGGTTGTATGATGCCGATCTCAGCATCAAAAAATAGGTTGACTTTACACCAATTTCATGTTCTACAGCAGCCAGATCTCGCGCTAGCTGGAGATCGAAATCAATATCGTGACGGAGTAGCAGAGCCTGGGTTGGCGGCGGCGACTCGATAAATGGAAATAACTCGTAACCGTTAGTGAGAAAGCTCTCTAACAGGTTTCTATACTCAATTAATTTGGTTGGCATTTCAGTAGTCTGTTGACATTAAGCCGTAACCATTGATTATACTGAAACTTTCTGGATCTGCCCCCACAACTAGGACAAGATCGGTGTTTTAGCCGATCTCCATCGCTGGATCTACCGAACCCAACTCTTCAAATGCGGCTAATCGCAATCGACAAGAATCACAGATCCCACAGGGAACTAGATCGCCAGAATAACACGACCAAGTTTCCTTCCAGGGTACGCCCAATCGATCGCCAAGTTGAATAATTTCAGTTTTTTTGAGATCGATCAACGGCGTGATAATCTCGATCGGATCGCTTTCTCTACCTTGCTTGGTACCCAGTCGAAATACCGATCGCATCGCATCGATATAATCGGGACGACAATCGGGATAACCAGAATAATCTAGCGCATTCACACCAATATACACCCGACTTGCCGCGATCGCCTCCGCATAAGCTAGCGCGAAACTCAAAAAGATTGTATTGCGAGCGGGAACATAGGTAACGGGAATAGATTCTGACATTGCAGAGAGTTCGCGATCTTGCGGTAATGCAATCTGACTATCTGTCAAAGCAGAACCGCCCCACAAGCCTAAATCGAAGCTTACCACTTGATGAGCGACGACACCAGCCGCGATCGCGATCGTCTTCGCTGCTTCCAATTCGCGCCGATGGCGTTGTTGATAGTCAAAGGAGAGGGCATAGCAATCGTAACCTTCACTTTTTGCCAGATACAATACCGTCGATGAATCTAAACCACCTGAGAGGAGAATAACTGCTTTCACAACGGTTTAAGAATGATGGATTAACTTTAAGTGTAACTTGGGAGAAGGGTAAAGGGTAAAGGGGTAAAGGGTAAAGGGGAAGTATTTCGTCTAAAGCCTAAAACCTAAAACCTAAAGCCTAAAACCTAAAACCTAAAAAAATCTATCTTTAGGAACATAAACAAAACTTTTCGGTTCTTTACAATCATGATGCTGTGATAGTATCGGGATTGTCAGAGTGGTGGAGGAGTAAATTTTAGAGTGAGAAATAGCATGTCAGCCAGACAGTTAGACACAGGAATTCAGTCGGGTACACCTCAACCGCTGAAAGTAGGATTAATCGGGATCGGTAATATGGGACAACACCATGCACGGGTGTTGAGCCTACTCAAAAATGTCCAACTGGTTGGCATCGCTGATGTCAATGTCGAGCAGGGTTTAGAAGCTGCGAGTAAGTACAAGGCTAGATTTTATGAAGACTATCGCGACCTGATATCGCAAGTCGATGCTGTCTGTATTGCCGTTCCCACTAGGCTTCACTATGAAGTAGGGATCGCTTGTTTGCAAGCAGGGATTCACGTACTGATCGAAAAACCAATTGCGGCGACGATCGAAGAAGCGGAAGCGTTGGTTAATGCAGCGGCTGAATCTCAGTGTATCCTCCAAGTGGGACATATCGAACGTTTTAACCCCGTTTTCCAAGAACTTAGTAAAGTCCTCCAAACGGAGAAAGTTTTAGCACTCGAAGCCCACCGGATGAGTCCCTATTCTAATCGGGCTAATGATGTTTCTGTCGTTCTGGATTTGATGATCCACGATATCGACTTACTCATGGAGCTAGCAGGTTCTCCCGTCGTCGGACTGACAGCTAGCGGTAGTAGATGTCCTGAATCTAAATATCTGGATTATGTCACGGCTACGCTCGGTTTTGCCAATGGTATCGTTGCCACTCTGACAGCCAGCAAAGTTACCCATCGCAAAATGCGGCGGATCGCCGCTCATTGTCGTCAATCCTTGACCGAAGCAAATTTCCTCAATAACGAAATCTTGATTCACCGTCACAATGCCGATCTTCTTAATGAGTACCATCAAGGTTTATACCGTCAGGATGGACTGATCGAGAAAGTCTACACTAGCAATGTAGAGCCACTATATGCAGAATTGGAGCATTTTGTCAACTGTGTTAGGTGCGGGAACGAACCTTCCGTCGGGGGAGAGCAGGCACTCAAAGCCTTGCGCCTAGCGACGCTAATCGAACAGATGGCTCTAGATGGTAAAGTCTGGAAACTATCCGATCGCGATCGACTAGAATTAGTTACTAATAAGTAGCATGGGTTGCTGAATTCAGGGATGATTTATTGTAGATGCAAGCTCTGAAAATTAGGGTAGGGGCAATTCATGAATTGCCCCTACCCTAATTTTCATCACGATCCTAACTTGAGTTCGGGATAAGGAAAATCGATTCGCTGCGTTCAAGCACCGCCCTGAACTATAAGTGTCTCGTTCCGAGAGGCTACGCCAACGGGCTAATAGCTCAAGTTCTCTGCAGAGAACTGCCAAATTAATTAGTTCGTTTCAACGAACTTTTGCTATTAGCCCCAAATTCATTTGAGGGCGGTGCGAAAGCGAAGCCAGGAGTCATCAAGCGAAACTCCTTATCCCGAACTCACGTTATCGTACTGAGATCGCGTTAGCGTAAATCACCAACAGCAAATGCAGAGATTCCGATCTAGGATTGAGATCGGAGCTTGAATAGATCGATTAGACTTTGCTAGTTGCTTTAAGTTTCTTTCTCATCCGTATTGCCGCCGTACCACCGACTAACGTACCGATAATCGTAAATGGTTCGGGGACTGCGGTAGAGTTGGAGGCATCAGGAGCGAATGCCAGAGCTAAGTAATTTCCTCCCGTAGCGAAGATAGTTTTGCACCCGACGGGAGCAAATTTGTTAATCGATCCTGACTCTGATTCAAATAAGTTTCCACTCGCATCAAACGCTAGACCATAGGGACCAAAAAGTCCAGTAGCGAAGGTGGTCTTGACCCCGCCTGGTGTAAATTTGTTAATTGAGCCTGTCGGATCTGATGCGAAGAGGTTTCCACTCGCATCAACCGCCAGACCAAAGGAAGTCCCGACTCCAGTAGCGAAGGTAGTCTTGACCCCGCCCGATGTAAATTTGTTAACTGAGCCTGTCAAATCTGATGCGAAGAGGTTTCCACTCGCGTCAAACGCCAGAGCCAAGTAAGGTCCGCCTGTAGCGAAGCTAGTTTTGCTCCCGTCCGATGCAAACTTATAAATTGTCCCCAAATCTGGTGCTGCTAGAAAGAGGTTGCCATTTGCATCGAACGCCAGACCAGCGGGACGAAAAATTGAGAAAGCGAAGTTAGTCTCGACCCCACCTGGTGTAAACTTGTTAATTGTGGATGTTTGGAAACCTGACCCAAAGAGATTACCACTTGCATCAACCGCCATACCAAAGGAAGTACCAAGTCCCGTAGCGAAAGTAGTTTTGCTCCCATCCGGTGCAAATTTATCAATTGTACTTCCGCTGGAATTAAATGCATAGATAGCAGCAGCATGTGCAGCAATCGGTAAAGACACAGCCGACGCAGCAATCAGACTAATAAAAAGCTGGGCGAGGCGAAACTTGCTGAGATTCTGAGATTCTGAGATTCTGAGATTCTGAGATTCATTATTGAAGCGATCGATTTCATAAGGTAAATGCTCATCAAAAGGAATAAAATCGGGATGCTGAGGAATGGGTCGATT
>NZ_JANOJV010000322.1:0-38416 GCF_031418915.1 Chamaesiphon sp. VAR_48_metabat_135_sub
TTTTGTTAATTGATGTTTCTACATGGAAAGGACATCATGAAATATACTTTAAAAATATCTTACTTACTTTAAACAAAGATAATTACTTTGTTTATGCGGTATGTGCAGATAATATGGCACTGCGTCAGTGGATGGCAGATATGAATTTACAAAATTGCCAAATACTAGATGTTAAATTATCGTCAATCGATAAGATTTTATTGAAAGTTGTAGCCGCGATCGATAATATATTGCTAAAATTATCGATCGAGTCCCCTTTTCAGTACTTGTCAATTGGAACGCCACTCTGTGCCAAAAGTTTATTTAAACAAATTGGCAAGCAAATCCCAGTTTTTTTTGCTCATGCTGATTCAGCTATTCCTGCTGTTCCGCTTTGGTTGGCAAAAATATTCTTACCAAATAGTTGGATCGCTCTATCTATTCAGCCATCCTATCAAGCAGCAATCTCGATCGGCAAACATAAAAGTCGTCAAAGATTTGCTTCCGAACAACTATTTGCATTACCATCTTGTAAAGCTGTACTGGCACTCCATCCCATCTATCAAAACTTTTTTGAGAAACGGTTTAAACAATCAAAGTTTCTAGTTTTCCCAGAAATAGTAGATGTCGAGATTAGTGAAAAGTCTGAAATTGCAGATCGAATTCAAAATCTAGCGGGGGGACGAAAGATTATTTCGACGATTGGGTCTTTGTTACCAAAGCGAAATCTCAAGCTCTTCTTGGAATCAGCTCGGAAACTAGATAGTAGTGAGTATTTTATTCTGGTCGTCGGTCGTTTTCCCAAGCAAGGTTATTCTACGGCAGAAATTGAGTACATTCAAAAATTACTATTAAATTTCTCCACCAACTCATATATCGATCTAGATTACTATATTCCTGACGAAACAGAATTTAATAAGTTACTAGCTATTTCCGATCTGATTTATCTGCAATATAAAGATCATTCTTGCAGTAGCAATATTTTATCAAAAGCGATCGAACTGAGAAAACCGATCCTAGTCAATAGTGGTTATTTAATGGAAAAAGTTGTCAGAACCTATGATTGGGAGGCAATTGTACCTGAAGATCCCGAAATAATTGCTAAAGAAATAATAAATCTCGTTCATAACTTTACCATTAACGAAGAAAAGTACAGCCAGTTTTTAAGCGATTATAATGCTGAAAATAATAGATTAGCAATCTGCAAAGCTTTAGAATTTCTGTGAGTTATTATTTCTGTCAAATGAAACTACTTTATATTAATAAGATTAAGGCTAACGTTGGTTGGGGGTTTGAAACTTTCCTCGATCGATCTCTTCACGAACATGGAATCGAAACAATCTGTGTCGATTATCAAGAGAATGCTTATTCTCTTGCAAACAGCTTACTAAATATAACTAATGATTTTGATGCAGTCTTATTGCAAAGAGGTTGTGGGTACCTAATTCCGCTAGAAATCCTCACCGCAATTAACCGTCCCAAGTTTTTGTTATTTACAGAACTCGTTCCTCGCAATCTGGATCAGCATTACTTACTAAAGTCCGATCTCTTCGAGCATATATTTTTTAGATCTTTACCCTGTATCGATTCAGTTTTAGCTCAAGGTTGGCGAGCAAAAGATCGATTGAGTTTATTCCTCAGTTCGATCGATCCCTGTTTTCATCAACCGATTAATGGAATTGAAAAAGACATTGATGTACTGTTTATTGGTACGTTATTACCGCGCAGACAGAAAATCATCGACGAACTAGCTCAGAGCTTTAAAATCGAGACCGGAAACGCTTTCGGTCTCGATATGGTTAAGTTAATTAACCGTGCTAAAATCGTACTGAATATTCATGGCGAAGATTTTTTAGATACGGAAACTAGAGTTTATGAAACACTAGCTTGTAAAGGGTTTCTATTAACAGAAACCTTGTCTGCTGAAAATCCATTTCAATCTGGTGTAGATCTAGTTGAAGCTGTGGATATTGAGGACTTGAAATCCAAAATAGCTTACTACTTAGAAAATCAGATCGAACGAAATACGATCGCCAATCATGGTTATGAATCAGTAATTCGTCACCACTCTTTTGGCGATCGCGCCAAACAGATTAAACAGATAATTGAAAAATATTTACCCAGCGAATCCCCTGAAAACGATCCATTCGATCGAGAATATTTACAACGCTGTAGCAGACAAGAAAGTCATACCAAAGTCATTGATACATTTCGGTTTGGGAGCCGTCGCTTATTAAGTTCAATTAAGAGGAGATTCATTTAATATTATGAATATTGGCATCGTCACAATGTGGTTTGAGCGAGGTGCGGGTTACGTCTCCTTGCAATATCGTCAGTCATTTAGCTTGCAGCATAATGTTTTTGTCTATGCTAGATCGGGTGAGGATCGAAAAGGCGATCCAGTTTGGGATGATGCTAATGTAACTTGGGGGAAATCTAGTAATTTACCCGTCGCTACTGCGATCGATCGTCAAGATTTTGAAACCTGGATTAAAGAGAAAAAGATCGATCTTGTTTTCTTTAACGAACAACATTGGTGGGAGCCATTAGGTTGGTGTCTCGATCTAGGCGTAAAAACAGGAGCCTACATCGATTATTACACTGAAAAAACCATTCCATTTTTTGCTGCTTACGACTTTTTAATCTGCAATACTCATCGACATTATTCAGCTTTTGACTGGCATCCGCAAGCTTTTTACGTTCCCTGGGGAACAGATTTAGAGCTGTTTAAACCTAAAAGTTTCGAGCCTTGCAATCCAGACAAAATTACATTCTTTCATTCCTGCGGGTACAGTCCCCAGCGCAAAGGAACCGATTTCATCATTGCAGCTTTTAAAAATATTACTAAACCTGCAAAGCTAATTATTCATAGTCAAGCTAATCTCCTTGAGGCACTTCCCACCCAATCAAAAATGATTCAGGAGCTACAAGATAAAGGCTCTCTAGAATGTATTCAACAGACTGTTACAGCTCCAGGACTATACCATTTGGGCGATGTATATTTAGGTTTATCGCGATTAGAGGGGTTGGGTTTACCACTAATTGAAGCTCAAGCCTGTGGATTGGCGGTAGTGACTTGCGACAATCCACCCATGAATGAATTTATCACTGAAGGGCTGGGATCTGTTGCCAAGATCGATCGATTGTGGAGTCGCAATGATGGCTATTACTGGCCGCAATGTGCGCCAAATATTCAAAGTCTGACGGAAATATTGGATTTTCAGGCTGGACAATTCGATCGTATTCGAGAATTAAAACAGGCTGTTCGTCGCCATGCAGAAGAAAAGTTTAATTGGATGGATAGAAGCAAATCGATTAATGATATAGTCGGTGGAATCGCAGTCGATACCGTCAGAAAAACAAATGCTGTTAAGCAATCTCTTAATTTTGAGAGAAGCAGTCAAGGTATCATGTACCGGACTGCTTTAAATTATCCTCTCTTATGGAATATGTACCAACAAATTAAGAAAAAATGAAAAAGTTTTTTGGTAGACTCCTAGCTATTTTAAGTTCAAAAATTTTCTCATTACTCAGAGGTGGCAAACCTGAAATGTGGGAAAGAGATGAAATTAGACAAATGAAGTACTCATTTTCACAATTTGGTGAAGACGTGGTAATTTCAAAGTATTTGGATAATCTCGATCCTCAAGATGGAATATACCTCGATGTTGGATCGTTCAACCCAATCACTTTTTCAAATACACTGTTGCTTCATAAACGAGGATGGCAAGGGATAAATATTGATATAGATCCTGATAAAATCGACGAATTTATCGAGTCGCGTCCTAGTGACTTTAATGTTGTAGCGGCAGTATCTGACAAGGTCGAAAAATTAAAGTTTGCTTGTTATCCGTCTAGAGCAACCAATCAACTTTTCCCTCTCGAATCAACGGAACACCTTTCTATTCTCGGTCAAGAGCCAACCAAAGTTGTTATTTTAGAAACAACTCGCCTAGACAAGATTTTGGAATCTTCTCCATTTTCAGATAAAAGTATTCATTACATGAATATTGACTGTGAAGGTCATGACTTTAATGTGTTAATAAGTTTCGACATAGAACGTTATTATCCTAAGGTTATTAGTATTGAAGCATGGACGGATGAAGATTTAGGGAAGATCGAAAATTATCTGTTGCCAAAAGGTTACAAGCTGAGTGCATATGTTCATCCAACTCAAATATTTACGCGACTTTAGATAGTTATAGCTAATAATATTTGAATAACTTTTTAATTGTTTTTATTACTAAATGCTATTTAATTCTTATACGTTTTTTGTATTTTTCTGTATTGTTACAGTTGGCTATTATCTGTTGCCACTCTGGACTACTCGCAAGCTATTCTTACTCATAGCTAGTTATATTTTTTATGCAGCCTGGAATCCACCATTTGTGGTACTGATTTTGTTTTCGACATTTGTGGGGTGGTGGTTTGCCAAACTAATCGATCGAGCCATACAGCCAGCTCCAAAAAAGCTATTGTTAATTATTAGTTTAATTATCAATTTAGGCTTACTGGGCTTCTTTAAATATGGTAATTTTTTACTTGACAATTTTACCAATTCAGTCAACGCCATTGGGATTAATTATCAGCCAGCCCACCTCGATATTATTTTACCAATTGGCATCTCTTTTTACACATTTGAGACTGTATCTTATACTCTCGATGTCTACTTTGGTAAAAGTAAAGCTTCAGCTTCGCTCCTTGATTATGCGCTATATTTAGCTTTTTTCCCTCATCTTGTGGCTGGACCAATTCTCAGAGCAGATGAGTTTATCAGTCAGTGCGATCGCAAACAACCATTTATATTTAGTAATTTCTGTTGGGGATTGAGCCTTGCAACTTTAGGTTTGTTTGAGAAAGTTGTGGTTGCAGATGGAATATTGGCACCAATTGTGGAAAGTCTGTATTCAGCTAAAGGAATTCCCAACTTTGCTTCAGCTTGGGGTGGAACGTTAGCTTTTACAGGACAGGTTTTTTGTGATTTTGCTGGTTATTCTACTTGCTCGATTGGGATCGCTTTGTGCTTAGGATTTGTTCTCCCTCTAAATTTTCACTTTCCCTATGCAGCAATTGGATTTTCAGATTTTTGGCGGAGATGGCATATTTCGCTATCAACTTGGTTGAGAGATTATTTATATATTCCTTTGGGCGGAAACCGCAAAGGAAATACTCGCACCCAATTCAATCTAATGATTACCATGCTATTAGGCGGCTTATGGCATGGAGCTGCTTGGACATTCGTTGTTTGGGGTGGTTTGCATGGTTTATACCTAATTGGCGAGCGATTATTGACCAAATCTCTCGGACATTACTCGATTTGGAAACGCCCAATTGTCAAATTTTTGCTAGCAATATTAACCTTTATTCTTGTCTGTTTTACTTGGGTGTTTTTCCGTGCAACTTCTTTCGAGCAAGCTACTACGATCTTAATGGCAATGCTCACATTTTCATCGAAGTCGGCAACTTTACTATTGGATGGGAAATCTATTCTGACGGCGAGTGGGCTGATGATAATTATCTTTGGTATCCATTGGTTATTAAAAGATCGAACCTTGGAAGATATTGTCGCGAAATTACCCTGGTGGTTAGTCTCTTCTGGCTTGGCGGTGATGCTTTATGCGATTGCAACTCTACCAGGTGAAGATCGATCGTTCATTTATTTTCAATTTTAGTTAGTTATGAATGCGGAAGGTCAAAATATTAAAACCATTAAATGGTCGAAAATTGGTATCCTAACCCCAATCCTATTAATTGCGGCTCTAGGTGTTAATGAAACATTACTCAAGCAAGCTAAACATCAGCCTTCAGTTGTTAGCGATGCCGATTTATTCTGCGATGTTTACACGAGAGTTCGAGACTTAGGCAGTGAAGATGTTGTCTTTTTGGGTGCGTCGCGAATGCAAGCAGGATTAGATCTAGCTACTTTTTACGATCGATACCCCAATAAAAAAGCGGTGCTTTTAGCTCAATCTGGTAAAGGTAGCTCCTATCCAGTATTCCAGAATATTGTTGATAAAACTAATTATCGAGGAATTGCGATTATTGATGAGACTGAGGGAACTTTGTCTTCTCAGAATAACGATCAGTTGCCATTTGTTAATCATTGTTATGATAGCTTTTCAATTAATCGACAACTAAATCGGAGTATGTCAACATGGCTTCAGAGTCATTTTGTGTTTTTAAATCCTCAAAGTAGTTCGCTGCGGTTATGGGGAAATCTCGCCAGCCAACGTAAACTTCCCGTACCTTTTTACACCAAAACTCTGAGCGATCGACAACAACTAACCGACTATGCTCGTGCCGATCCTAAAGCACTGCAAACACTTCACGCTGGTAGATTAAAAGATATTCAAAATGGTGCTCAAGAACCATCAGCACCGTTTGAAACTTGGTTCGCGCAGACTAAACATTGGCAACCACTAATTGAAAAATTTCAACAGCGGGGTGGTAAAGTTATCTTTGTGAGAATGCCCGTTGCTGAAGATCGCTGGAAATTTGAACGTAAAATCTATCCACCCGATCGATATTGGCAGCCGTGGATGAATCAGTTTAAACTCAAATCGGTACATTTTGCTAATTATCCCGATTTAGCTACTTTCCAACTTGCCGATACCTCTCATTTAGATATGCGTGACAAAGCCGCCTTTACGAAGATCTGGTTGACTCATCTGCAAGCGCAATTACCTAGTTTGAGCGCGACGAAACCTAAATAGCCATTTAGGTAGGGGCAATTCATGAATTGCCCCTACCTAAATGAGCATAATTTTAAAATCGATTGTATTTACTATTAAAAATTTATGAATTTATGAGGGATATCGAACCGGATGCTTTAGTATCGATCGTGATGCCTTGCTATAACAATGAAGCCTTTGTAAAGGAAGCGATCTATAGTGCCCTTAATCAAACTTATCCCCATGTCGAAATCATCGTTGTTGACGACGGTTCTAAAGATCGTAGTGTCGAGATACTTCGTTCCTTTGGCGGTAAAATTCAGTGGGAAAGTGGACTAAATCAAGGCGCACCGACAGCTAGAAATAGAGGTATTGCATTAGCACGGGGGAAATATATCAAATTCCTCGATGCTGACGATATTTTGCTCTCAGACTGTATCGAGCGTCAGGTAATTGAAGCGAGTAAATTAGCAATAGATCGCCAAGAGATTGTCTATGGTGATGCACTTAGGATCGATCGACAAGGTAATCCGCTTCCCAGTTATGCCTTCCAGCCCCGTCAACCCACTGTAGATCCGATCGAGCACATATTAGCGCATTGTCCGCTGACATCGTGCCCGCTGCACCAGAAAGCCCACTTAGTAGCAATCGGTGGTTTCGATCCCACTTTAACTCGCGGTCAAGAACACGATTTACACTTACGATTGGTATTATCGGGGGTGGAATTTGTCCACTATGCTCGTCCAGTTTATCAGTACCGAGAATATACCGATCCCGATCGGATTAGCAACCACGCTTATACAAAAAAAAGTGCGATGGTTCATTACAATGCGATCGAAAAACATATCACGCTCATTAAACAACAAACAGGTAAACCATTGACCGATCGAGTTAGTACTATTCTCGCCCAAAGATTGTGGCGATATGGCAGAGGTGTATTGCGAGAAGGTGCGGTAACGGAAGCCAATCTTTACTTTGATACCGCTCGTCAATTGGCTCCCAAAACATGTATTGTGGGACAAAATCCTTATCCAATTATAGTGCGTTTATTTGGTTCTCAACGCGCCGAGGTGTTGTTTTCAAAACTTAAAAGTTTACCAATCTGGTTGGGACAGATCCCCGACTTCTTCAAGAAGTCGGGGATCTAGCAGTACAGCTCATTTCTGCTTTTGGTGCGTTACAGCTTCGCCTAACACACCCTACGTAACTACGTAACTTATTACTTACTTTGGCAATGTCTCTAGAGCTAAAAATTGGTGTATATTTCTCAGCAAATGATGTTGTTTATGATTGGGCGATCGCGTTCCTGAATAGTTTTAGAAAATTCAATCCAGACTTACTTCTAATTCTGATTCCATTTAATGATAACTGCGATCGAATCTTCCAGCTCAAAGAGAAATACAACTTTGAATTGTATGTTGATGATTCATTCGATCGATTAGAATCGATCGGGCAAGCTTTTGAACTCGGTCATACTCCCACTGGCCCATATTGGTTCAGACGCTATGCGGCATTCTGGGGTAGATTAGACCGCTTTATGTACTTGGATGTCCGGCAAGTTATTTTGAGCGATCTCACGCCCTTAATTACCGCTTTAGATGAGTTTAATTTTGACTTCCTTTATTATGACTGTGCGATTAACCAGGTATACGAACCAGGCGAATTTCGTCAGCAGCTATTGAGAGCAGGAAAAGGACGAGGCTTTAATTCTGGACGGTGGGCGGCGCGAAAGGGGCTATTCTCGATCGATGAATTTGAACAACTAGCTGCCGATGCATTAAAGATTCGTGGACAACTTAACGAGCGGAATACCGATCAAGCATTTATCAATTACTGTTGCGATCTCAAACCACTAAGATCCGGACATTTTGCTGAAGTCATCGGCAATATTTGTCAAAATGGGTGGGCGCGTCAGTCTGGAAAAATTTATCAGAGTGAAGGTAAATACTATCTATGGGATTATGGTGGACTAGATCATAAAAAACAGCTTGTATTGATTCATTGGGCAGGGTATAAATCAACAGATTTTCTACCTTATCAATATCTTTTACTTTCATTCAGTAAAAAACATGCAACATCATTGTCATTGTTCTGCTATTATATTGTTATATTTTCGATCAAAATGCCAAGAATACTCATCAAGAAATTAATTTCTCAAAAAAATATAAATTTCCTGTATCATTCACTCAAATCAAAGCAATGATATGAACATTAAATATTCTCCCGTTAACATTCGACATTATTTCAAGTATAAGTTAGGCATAGATTCTGCATATACACAAACATCTGAGCAAGAAAGAGCATGTTTACTTAAACATGCCACAGGCAAACATGTAATTGCGGAAATTGGTACATTTGAGGCTGTGAATACTAGAGCCTTCAGAAGTGTTGTCGCTGAGGATGGAGTTGTGATAGCGATCGATCCCTATACCCGAAGTTTGTTTGGACTATTGGGGTTTGGCTGGATTAGAAGAATAGCTCACGCGGAGGTAGCAAAAGTTAATCGAGCTAAAGTTGTGTGGATCGAAAATCTTGGTAAATTTGCCCCAGCAGAAGCACGGGTTAAGCCTTATCTTCCTGTCGATTTTTTATTCATTGATGGCGATCATTCTTATGAGGGCATCAATGAAGACTGGCAGGCTTGGAGCGATTGTGTTAAGCCTAATGGCATAGTTGCTTTGCATGACAGTCTAAATTCTAACCAGTGTGGATCGGAAATATTCACACAGGAAGTTATCTTGAAAGACAATCGATTTTCATTTGTGGAATCTATCGATACATTGACTATCGTCAAAAAAAATTAATTATGGCTTGAGGTTTTAGATTATACATTAGGAGCTATTACCCAAGTATAGTTTGACACCCAAAAACTCGCGTCAAGTCTCCCTGCTTCTAACCCTCCAATCCCACTCCTATCAATTCTTGACAAGAGCGTAAGAGTAAGAAGATGAAAAAGATTTCAGGAATATATACTCAGTTGTATGTATCAAAAATAACTTTTGAAAAATCTCTAACAGCCTTGGAGTTTCCTGTACTTTGCCTGTTAACAATCAAAGTGCTGAATGTGGGTTTTCTTTAGGGAATTTGTGGGTACATTAAGTATAGCTAGGCAGTATTAATTAAATTAATTGGAGATTTTAGACTATGCCGCAACTGGAATCAGCCGATCGAGATACATTATTATTCACAGTCGCAACTAATGGCTATGATGAGATCTTCAAGGATTGTCTCGATAGCCATCAAGCCTATGCCGATAGTCAGGGATACAAATATATTGCCTTTACAAAATCGCCGCCTGGTGGTATATCGGGATGTAACTCTTCTTGGGCGAAAGTGGCAATTATTTTAAGAGCATTGGAAAAAGGGTATAAAAATATCTTTTTTATCGACGGAGATGCTTTAATTCTCGACTATACACCACCGATCGATACTTTATTCCGCGACGATAAATTTGTCTATATGAGTAGAGAGGGTTCTGGCAAATTTAATGCAGGGGTAATTATTGTTGTCAACGATCGACAATCGGTTAAGTTCTTCCAACAGCTTTTACTCAGAGCGGATATTCCCAACGCGATGCTGCCAAAATCCGATCGAAATTTGTTTGAAAATGGTCATGTGATCAACTTAGCTAAAAACTCGCCAATAGTCGAGACAATTAATCCCAAATGGAATTATAATTCCACGACTATTTTACTAAATCCAGACGACAAAGAGTACGTTTCGCACGGGCGAGGTACATGGGCGAAAAAGCCGCGAGCAACAGAGAAACCAATTAGCGCATTTCAATCGCTACTATTGAGAATCGGTCAAGGCCCTCGTTACTTCTTACTCGATCGCATCCTCAAATTTTACGAGCGAGAATACCAGTTTTAGGCATCTATTATGAATATCGTTTCTTATATTCATCCGGTTAGCACCTATGTTCCCTGTACGGGAATTGGCAAACATATCAATCAAATATTGCTAGGTCTACAAGATCGAGATGAAATAGCCCTAAAACTTTTATTTTCGCAACAGTGGTTGACTGCTGATGGACGATTAGATCCGCGTTCGCCATTATCACCACTCCCATTTACCACCTTTCCCACTGCCGAAAATAGCACCGAGCGGACGTGGAAATTAGTAGGATTTCCGCGCATGGACAAATATGTCCCCGACGGTACAGATTGGCTCTATGCACCCATGCAAACCTATATCCCCGTCACCAAGTCTCCAGTCGCGGTGACTCTCCACGATATTCAGGCCTTCGAGCCAGATTTACCGTGGTCTCACACCTGGCAACATCGCTGGTTTGCCTATAAATGGGGGCGATGGGTGCGCAAAGCTCTCACCGATTGTCGCGTTGTGTTTACGGTTTCCGAGTTCTCTAAGCAACGGATGGTAGATTTATTGGGTGCAAATCCCAAGCAGATTGAAGTAATTGGCAATGGTGTCGATGCTGCCTTCTTTGAGATTGCCAAAGTCGATCTAGCGAGACTCGATCGACCCACTGAGTTACCCTATATCATCATTGTGGGTGGCTTGCGCGAGAAAAAGGGTGCAGATGATGTTTTAGCCGTTGCGCGGGTACTCCGCGACCGCCAAAGCGACTTACAGATAGTTGTTGCGGGGAATTCTGAATCTAATTATGTCGCCGCCGTCCAGGAGCATCCCAATATTACCTTGTTGGGGATGGTTTCAGATTCAGACTTACCCCGATTGCTGCGATGTGCGTCATCCTTACTATTCCTGTCGCCCTATGAAGGATTTGGAATTCCCGCATTAGAAGCAATGGCGGCAGGGATTCCAGCGGTAGTATCAGATCGCGCATCCTTACCCGAAATTGTCGGCGACGCGGGGATTGTGGTCGATCCTACTCAGACAGAAGCAATTGTGGATATTTTGGTAGATCTAGACCGAATGCCCCAATTACGGGAAGAATATATACAAAGGGGTCATCACCACGCAGCTATATATACTTGGTCGAGTTGTATCGATCGTTTAGTTACTGCATTTCATACTTTTTCCTAATGCTAATTACCGATAATCATCCTAAGATCGATATCTCCACCGTCCCAGGTCAACTGGTGCAATTTGGCTGTGGACTTTGCGCTCCCAGTCAATGGCAAAATTTTGATGCCAGTCCTACCCTGCGGCTCCAAAAACTCCCAGTAATTGGTTCGCTCGTTCCTGCTGGCGAGTTCGGTCGTTTTCCGGCCAATGTCGAGTACGGCAATATCGTCACCGGATTACCGCTCGCCGATGAGAGCGTTAAACTACTCTATTGCTCTCATGTGCTAGAACATCTAACTTTAGAAGAACTGCGCAAGGCACTACAAAATTGTTATCGGCACCTCGCACCTGGGGGGATATTCCGCTTTGTGCTGCCAGATCTGGAATTTATGTCCCAGCAATATCTTAACTCTGCCGATCCAGATGCTGCACTCGAATTTATGCGCGTCACTTACCTGGGGATCGAAAATCGCCATCGCGACTTTAAGGGATTTTTGAAGGAGTGGCTCGGTGGTAGTCAGCATTTGTGGATGTGGGACTATAAGTCCCTAGCGCGGGAACTTAGTGCAGTTGGCTTTGAGGATGTCCGTCGCGCTCAGTTTGGCGATTCTGGCATCGCCGAATTTGCGGACTTGGAAAATCCACAACGCTGGCAAAATGAACTGGGAATTCAATGTCGGAAGTAGTTGTCGCTAGTAGGACACATCCCCGATTCTCTTGAGAAAATGTTATGCCCATTCGCGGGACATTGAGGTAGGGGCAATGTCTTGTCGGTTTTTTTATTCGGAGGTTCCCTCCGAATAAAACCGCCGCTTCATGAATTGCCCCTACCTCAATGGAAACCAGATTGTTATTATCAGCACATAGTGTGAAACTCGATCGACCTGGGTATTCTAAGAATAAGTGTATCGATCGACTATAATGCTAAGGTCCAACCTCGCTACTTTAAGTAGAAGAAGACATCAAACTTTCGCTAAAATAAATGAAAAACATCATTTAATGCGGCAAGTAATCCGTCCTCCAGATCTAGCGATTCTCGGTTCTTTTCATGGAGTCAATACCGGAGACCAATCCCTAGGATTATCGGTAAAAAATTGTATTAAACAATCTATATATCGATCTGGATTTCAAAATATCTTTAGCTTAAAGAACTATCCCAAATGTCAATTAACAATCTGTGCCGGAGGTGCAACAGGTATTGAATCGATTGTCACGGAACTTGCCAAAAGAAATGCCGATCGACCAGAAATGACAGCTTTAGTAGGCATGAATTTTGCAGATGATGTCGCGAACTTTCCGGCATCAACACTAGAATTTTTACAGCAAGTTTCACATATTTCATGTCGGAGTAAAAGACAAGTTCAACAACTTGCCGAGATTTTGCACAAGGATGATATTCTTTACACGCCAGATAATGCGTTTGCCTACCCTTTTCAATCATTATCTCGCGGTATCGATGCTCACCGTCAGCCAAAAGTGTTGGGATTTAATGTCTTGAACTTATTCATGACATGGGTGAGAGGTAAAGGCTTTGTACCTGGCACTCCCCTCGCCGATTGGTATCGCAGCAATAATTCAGATATCATTAGCTATATCGATCGGATCGGCCCAGCTTATATCAAATATTTTAACTCTGTAATTTCAATTTATCGGGCGAGAGGATGGGAGATAGTCCATATTCCATTCACTCCTGAAGATGATTTATTTGCAAAAACATTCTTTAGATCTCATCAGATAAAATACCATAGCTTTTCGCCTCAGCCAGATGTAATATTTTCACATCTCCAAAAATGCAGCTTATTTATTTCTACAAGATTTCACGCCTTAGTATTTGCGCTAATTGCTAATGTTCCGTGTGTCCCAGTTAATTATGCCATCAAATGCAACGACCTTCTGACAGATCTAAATATTGACACCGCTCTCAGCATCGATCGATATCAATTAGTCGATTCTCTAGATCGATCGATTGCCAAAACTGTCTGTCCTCAACCATTATTGCTGAGTCGATCGACGCTAGAATTATTGCGACGCAAGGCTACCAGCAATATTAACAGTGCTTTTCAATCTATTTCACAAAAACAATATATCAGCAAGCTACTTATTAATAAAAATGCTGTCCAACTTGCCGATTTCAACTAAATTATAAGTAAATATGAAACTAAAGGTTGTATTTTGCTGGTCGGATATCTCTGGTTATATGGCTGCTTGTTGGCGCGCTCTACATGAGTCCGCTGAAGTGGATGTCTTTGTGATTGCCTTTCAAGCATTGACAGAAACCGCTTTTGGAGATCGATTGATGCAGGATATTCCCTGTCGGTTGCTCGATTTGCAGGCGCGACAAGATGCAAATACGATCGAGCAACTGGTCATCGCCGAGCGTCCCGATGTGATTGTCGTTTGTGGCTGGTTGCACGAACCCTACAGTCAATTAGTCGCGACACATGAGTTACAAAATACCGCCTTCGTAATGGGGATGGATACACCCTGGAAGGATAATTGGCGACAAAGATTGGCACCTTTTGTGCTGCGCTCTTATCTCCAACGGATGGATCGAGTGGTCGTTACCGGAGAACGAAGCTGGCAGTACGCCAGGAAACTGGGGATTGGAGCCGATCGGATCGATCGGGGACTATACGGCATCGATTACAATAGTTGGGTGCCTTTGTGGAAAAAACGATCGGCAGGAGAATGGCCGAAATCTTTTCTATTTATCGGACGTTATATCCCAGCCAAAGCGATCGACATCTTAATCCCTGCCTATCAAGCTTATCGCGATCGAGTTGACGAGCCTTGGGATCTAGTCTGTTGCGGTCAAGGCGATCTCAAGTTTCAACTAGCCGGAAAACCAGGTATTATCGATCGAGGCTTTTTGCAACCCGCCGAAATGCAGCCAGTCTGGGAAGCGGCTGGTGCCTTTATCCTCCCCAGCCGCTTCGATCCTTGGCCATTAGCCATTGTCGAAGCCGCCGCTGCTGGATTGCCAATTATTTGTACTGATGTCTGTGGTTCTGGCGTTGAAGTTGTCCGTCCGTGGTACAACGGGTTGGTAATTTCCGACGAGAATGTGGCAGATCTCACCCAAGCCCTAGTCACCTTCCATCAACATCATGCCGAATTGCCAGAATGGGGCAAACGCTCCCAACAGCTAGCCGCACCCTATGCTACCAATATTTGGGTCGATCGATGGCAAGCCCTACTCCAAGCCGCCGTAAAGTCCCCAGATCGAGGCAATCGTCATAAATAGGACTGTTAGGATTGTGGATTTTGGATTGTCCCCGAATCCCTATTCCCGAATCCCTATTCCCCAATCCCTGTCCCCTAAATTAAGTATGCCTAAAACCTTTATCGATCAACTGTTTACTTTCCTCGGGACTCCTGGTGGCATCATTGGCATTGCCATCGGCATATTGATGGTAATCAAAGCCAGTCAAAGTCGTCCCATGGCCTGGTTTCTATTTAGTCTTTGTTGCTTTGCTTCATCGCTAAATACGTTTGTGGATAGATGGAACCCCATCCCACCCGCGCTAGTATTTCCGCTCCAGCCAATTCGGACTTACGGTAGACCGTTGGCAATTGTATTGCTGGTGCTCCTAGTTTTCTTAGCATTACAAACTCAAAATAATTGGCGAAGATGGATCTTTCCTAAGCCGATTAAGTACTTAATGTTTGTCCAATTTGTCATCTTTTTCAAGACACTAGTCTTCGGCAATGTCGAATTCGCTCTATTATCAGGAGTAACGTTTGGCGGAATTATGTTTATGCTGAAAATGGGGCCAGGACGATGGCTCGAGAATGATGAAAATTTTCACATGGCGGTCAGATCGATCGCGGTGGCGGGGGTAATTTTTGTTGTTGGTAATTCCTATCAATATTATATCAACCCCTTCCCTGTATCATTTATCCAAAACCGTTTTATGGGGACAACAGGGAATCCTCAACACGCAGCCGTATTATTAGCAGCAACGATTCCGTGTTTAATGTTTATGTTTCAAAGCATCCCCAGATGGAATTATATTAAAGCTCTCTGGGTGCTGGTTCTAGTTGTGGTGATGTATTTTCTATTACAGACTGGTTCGCGCACAGGATTACTGATGGGTGCGATTTCAATTTTATTATTTTATCGCCAAAATGGTGGAGCTTGGTTACGAATTGCCTTATTTATAGCCATATCCGGAGCACTATTGTTGCTATTTGCAGATCCAGATACCGTAAGTTCATCATCGGGGATTAATTCTTCTGTGAGTGCTCGCTTCTCATCGGGTGAGAATACTCGTGAAGCTGTCTGGAACGCTTTGTGGGGTTCCTTTATGAGAGATCCCCTATTCGGCGCACCACTACGGGCAGATCGGATGGGTTACGGTGAAAATTCTTGGCTGTCCGCAGGTGCCAACCTTGGTTTAGTTGGATTTATTCCCATGATGATGGTGGGATGGGAATCTTTGAAGCTCATGCGGGAACTATATCGGTTGAGCAATCGCAACTCGTATTACTTTTTTCAAAGTAGCACAGTAATTGCTGGACTGGGATCGATGATCGTCGGTGCTTGTTTTGAGGCTTTCTTACTAGGGAACATTACATTTTCATTAATCGCTTTTTTGACTTATTTACTGATGGGTGGGTATCTAGTAGAAGTCGATCGAGTCCGCACTCGTTATGCTATGGCTGAAGCTGAAGCAGAATATGAGGAGCAGCAGCACGGTGGGGTATATCAGTGAAGATTTTACATGTTATTCCCTCGATTTCCCCCGCACGGGGTGGCACGAGTCGAGCCATCCTCGATATGGTTCATGCTTTACAAGTCCAAGGAATTGATGTAGAAATTGCCACAACCAATGATGATGGTGACGATCTCCTGGATGTACCACTGGGAGAGTGTACGCTGTTCGATCGCATCCCGACGTACTTTTTCCCCCGCTTCTCGCCCTCAATTCCCGCAGTTCGAGAATTTGCTTTTTCAGGATCGTTTACCACTTGGCTGTTCCAAAATATTGCTAGGTATGACGCGATCCACGTTCATGCCATATTTTCCTACACTTCTACCATCGCGATGTTCATTGCTCGACTGCGAAGGGTACCCTATCTAATAACACCACATGGTTTGCTCTGTGAATGGTCGCTCCAGCAAAGTACGCAGAAAAAGCAAGCTTATCTGAAGTTAATCGAAAGGTCCAATCTCGATTGTGCTCGATCGATCCATTTAACCTGTCAGCAAGAGCAAGATGATGTCCTGGCTCTCAACTTTAAATCGCCGACATTTGTCCTCCCACTGGCTCTAACAGAAATTCCAGTCCAGATCCCAGATGCGGCTAATCTCCTCCGTTACAGCTTGAATTGTCCCGCAGATGAACCGATTATTCTGTTTTTATCTCGACTTCATTACAAGAAAGGATTGGATTATCTAATTCCTGCACTCGGGAAACTCCGAGATCGGCGGTTTACCTTTGTAATTGCCGGAAATGGAACTCCAGCATACGAAGCAGAAATTCAGGCTCTATTAGTAACATCTGGGATTGAGGATCGAACTCAAATGGTTGGCTTTGTTGAAGGCGAACACAAAGATCTATTAATCCAAGGATCGGATTTATTTGTCTTAACCTCTCACTCAGAAAATTTCGGGATTGCAGTGTTAGAAGCTTTGGTTGTCGGTACGCCAGTGCTATTAACTCCTGGTGTTGGTTTGGCGACTGTCGTTCGAGATAACGATCTCGGTTACATGACAGATCTCGATATCGATGCAATTACCACTGCACTCGATCGATATTTAACCGATCCAGATCGAGCCAAATTGATGGGAGCACACGCTCGTCAGTTTACACTCGAAAACTACACTTGGGATAAGATTGCCACAGATCTAGTGCAATTTTATCGATCGACGCTCGATCTACCGCCAATCCCATCATAGTTTTGAGATAGTCAGATCATTTGAATCGATCCTCCTAAATATATAGTCAAAAATATTACCCAGGATCGTTAAATGACATCAACTGTCTCAGTGGCACTATGTGCAGATAAAAATATTGAAGTGGGATTGCATGTAACACTGTACTCTCTGTTGCAAAGCTCTCATCATTTTATCAGGATATATTTATTGCAAAAAGGTTATCGATCGGCAGATATTGCCAAAATCCATAGGACGTTAGTGCAGTTTGATGGGAAATATGAAATAAGGGTCATAAATTTTGACGATCGCATTTTTAGTAGGTTTAGGGGACTACATGGAAATAAGTTTGCGTATGCCAGAATTATGCTCGCAAATATCGTATCAGAAGCCAGAATTATCTATCTAGATAGCGATCTTGTCATCGCCAAAGATCTAGGCTCTCTCTTTTTCAAGGATTTAGGTACATATATCATTGGGGCTTCAGGTATAACAACTATGAAATGTGCACTAGATCGAACACTTTTTAGTTCGATTGGTCTAGAACAAGAAGCCAAATACTTCAATTCAGGTGTGATACTAATGGACTTAGATGCTTGGCGACAAGCAGATATCACTAAAAAATGTTTTGATTTTGCCGATGAATATACCTATATACTTGATGCCGACCAAGCTATCTTAAATTATGTATTCTATAAAAACAACTTCTGCGAATTAGATAAGTCCTATAATCATGCTTTGTATCCAACATCAAAGTATATATCACCCGATCTAAAAGATAGTATTTTTCATTTTGTTGGTTCTCCAAAACCTTGGGATTTTCTAGGCGAAGTAATTCATAAGAATCATCCACTATTTCAGAGTATCTTAATTAAGACAGCATTTAATAATTATAAAACTTGCCTTGACTTTTCTGTTCATAGAACAACAAGAACCTTGAGACTGGGTAGATCGTATTATAACTGCTTAAAGCAACAATCCAAGCAAAAAAAAGTCGATCTCAATTGAAATTTCACCTATCCCAAATCTATCCATAGCAGATGAAGATCGAATCTATTACCCCGCTCATTCTCACTTATAATGAAGCTCCAAATATCGAGCGCACGCTCCAGACCCTCACCTGGGCAAAAGAAATTATCGCGATCGATAGCTATAGTGAAGATCGCACCTTAGAAATTCTCAAGTCTTATCCTCAAGTTAAAATATTTCAACGAAAATTTGATACCCATACTCAGCAATGGAACTATGGTCTAGCACAGATTGAGTCAGAATGGGTTTTATCTTTAGATGCAGATTATGTACTGACAGAAACACTCATCGAAACATTTAAATCTGTAGACAATCCAGACATTAATGGCTACTTTATTCCCTTTAAATACTGCGTGTTTGGCAAACCCCTCCAAGGGACAATCCTACCACCTCGATTAGCTTTATTTCGGACTAATAGTTCCACATATATCGACGATGGGCATACTCAATTACTAAAACTTCAGGGTCGATCGAGTCAGCTTGCTGCTTATATCCATCATGACGATCGTAAACCCCTCAGCCGTTGGCTCTGGGCACAAGATCGGTATATGGTCATCGAAGCTAAAAAACTCTTAGAAACACCCGATCGAGAATTAAGTTGGGGCGATCGAATTCGCAAAAGAAAAATCTTTGCCCCCTTGATTATTTTAATCTACTGTCTGATTCTCAAACGTGGAATTCTCGATGGTTGGCAAGGCTGGTATTATGCTTTCCAGAGAACCCTAGCAGAGCTGTTACTGGCGATTCATATCATCGAAGCGGAACACCTGCGCTAACTCGGTTGACAATGGCTACACAGCCATAGAATGAGCCAATCGAAACAACTAATTATTCTCGTTCTGCCAGAAAAGGACAGAGAATACTGCGATTCCATACTTTTAGCTTACGTCGAAACCGTGCTTTTACTACTTTTCCCTGTCGAACTTGCCTTTGTCAATCTGATATTCTGTCTGGGTCCAGTCTATTACACCATTGTTCTGGCGATTCTCCTGCAAGAGAGAGCAACCATCGAAAACTTTTGCTCTTAATGCTAGATGGAGTCATTAAATATAAACTTTACAATCAGCCCATATCCGCCATCAGATTATACGGTAAAATTCAGTTTAGCCTACTGTAAACTACAGGACAAAGTAATACAGTACTGCACTTTAGCTCGATCGTGAGGTAAAAAATATACAATAGGATGACACGATGAAGGAAAAAGAAAAATTTTATCCAGAAGCCTTATTTGGTGGTTTCACAGATATTGATGGAACGGTAGCATTCTTTAGCAGAGTTAATGCGCTGATCGATCCCTCTTTTGTAGTTCTTGATGTTGGTTGCGGTAGGGGCGCGTATAATGAAGACCCCGTAATATACCGAAAAAATCTGAGAATTTTAAAGGGGAAAGCTGCTAAATTAATCGGCATCGATCTCGATCTAAATGCCAAAGACAACCCCTGTTTAGATGACTTTCGACTCATAGAAGGTGATGCTTATGCTTGGCCTGTTGACAACAATTCCATCGATCTAATTGTCTGCGATAATGTGTTAGAACACGTTCCAGATCCAGATCGTTTATTTGTGGAAATTCACCGCGTCTTAAAGAATGGTGGCTATTTATGTCTGAGAACTCCAAATCGATGGAGCTATATTGCGATCGCGGCAACACTCATTCCCAATAGTTATCACTCAAATGTGGTAGCTTTTGCCCAAGACGGGAGAAAACAGGAGGATGTTTTTCCAACTGTTTATAAATGCAATAGTATTCATAAATTAAAAAACATGATGGAAAAGCACGGTCTTGAAAGTGTAGTGTATGGTCATGAAGCCGAGCCATCCTATCTTTCGTTTTCAAGTATTGCCTATTTCTTTGGCGTAATCTACCAAAGATTTTCTCCAAAATTTATCAAATCAGAATTATTTGCATTTGGAAAGATCGAGAAATAAGTAACTAAAGAAAATAGATGTAAAGTCTGTCTCGTTCGATCGAGTCTCGCAGATCTTCCAATCACCGTCACACAGTTTACCTGTACCGGACAAAAGGAAAGGGCACTCATTCTAGTGGTGCCCTTTCTTTTTTTGGCAATATGAAGCGCAATCATGGGTACTATAAGATTGTAGAATTCACTCATGTCTATGCGCTGGTAAGATCTGAGCTAATAAATAAAAAATATTTATCCATAAGTTTCTGAAAATTTTATGACAAAATCGGTAATTTTAGTTACAGGTGGTGCCGGATTTATTGGTGCTAACTTTATTTATCTACAGCAGGATAATCCAGATCTCCAGATTGTCAATTTAGATAAACTTACCTATGCAGGTAATATGGTCACGCTGGCAAATTTAGCGTCGGATGACAGACATATTTTTGTCAGAGGTGATATCGGAGATCGCCAATTAGTAGATAGCCTTTTAGAGCGGTATCAACCACAGGCAATTGTCAATTTTGCCGCAGAAACTCACGTAGATCGATCGATCGATAGTCCAGCTAATTTTGTCGAAACAAATGTAACTGGTACTTTTAATTTATTAGAATCAGCTCGAAAATATTGGCAATCTTTAGATAAAGTAGGACAAAATAAATTTAGATTCTTGCATATATCAACTGATGAAGTATTTGGCTCTCTCTCTCCCACAGATCCAGCTTTTACGGAAACTACGCCCTATACGCCTAATAGCCCATACTCAGCATCTAAGGCTAGTTCCGATCATTTTGTACGGGCATATTTCCACACTTATGGATTGCCAACTCTGATCACTAATTGTTCTAATAACTATGGCTCTTATCAATTTCCCGAAAAATTGATTCCCTTGACGATCCTCAATGCCATCTTGGGCAAACCTTTGCCGATATATGGCGATGGACAAAATATTCGAGATTGGTTATTTGTGGAAGATCATTGTCGGGCGATCGATTTAGTATTAAATTGTGGCGTACCTGGTGAAACTTATAATGTCGGTGGCGGCGCAGAACGGACTAATATTTGGTTAGTTAATAAATTATGTGAAATTTTGGATGAGTTCTTACCCGAATCGGCCCATCTTCCTCACAATCGATCGATTATTTATGTCACCGATCGACCCGGACACGATCGTCGCTACGCGATCGATTTTACCAAATTGCACCGCGATTTGGGCTGGCAACCTCAAGAAGATATCGAGTCTGGATTGCGAAAAACTGTCCGCTGGTATCTAGCTAATCAAGCATGGTGCCAACAGGTAACTGCCGATAAATACGATCTCGAAAGATTAGGCTTAAATAAGTAATAATTCAATAATTAATAATTGATAATTGATAATTGATAATTGATAATTACCTCTCACTGAAGGGGGATGCTCTATACCTATTCCTCTCGATAATACTCCCTAGCTACTCAATAAATAGACGATCGATATCTGTGAGGTTGATTGTTATATTTACTATCCACTATCAACTATTCACTATCCACTATTCACTTACTACCCTAGCTAATATACAGGAGCATTAACTTAAGATGAAAGGAATTATTCTCGCTGGTGGTTCGGGTACGCGGCTCCATCCTCTGACATTAGTAATGTCCAAACAGATGATGCCCGTGTATGATAAGCCGATGATTTACTATCCGCTATCTACCTTGCTACTTGCAGGGATTCGGGAAATCTTAATTATTTCCACCCCCCATGATTTACCAGGTTTTCACAAACTATTGGGGGATGGTAGTCAACTGGGAATTAGGCTGGAATATGCAGAACAATCTCAACCAAATGGTTTAGCTGAAGCCTTTATTATTGGTGAAAAGTTTATTGATGGCGATCGAGTCGCGCTAATTTTAGGTGACAATATTTTCTATAGCGATGGTTTAAGTAAACAGCTCCAATCGGCGGCTGCACTAGATACAGGAGCGGTAATTTTTGGCTATTATGTCAAAGATCCAGGCCGATATGGAGTAGTCGAATTTAATGCCGATGGACGGGCAATTGGACTGGAAGAAAAACCTACACATCCTAGATCTAATTATGCCGTAACGGGATTATATTTTTACGATCGACAGGTTGTCGAGATTGCCAAAACTATTCAGCCATCCGCACGGGGTGAGTTAGAAATAACTGACGTAAATCGGGTGTATTTAGAACAGGGTAAATTAGAAGTAGAACAGTTAGGACGGGGTTTTGCTTGGCTCGATACTGGTACCCCAGAGAGTTTATTACAAGCGGCGATGTTTGTCGAAACGATCGAGCAACGACAGGGTTTAAAGATTGCTTGTATCGAAGAGATCGCCTATCGGATGGGCTTTATTGATGAGATGCAGCTTGGTAAATTAGCCCACAAAATGAGCAAAAGTAATTATGGTAAATACATATTAAGTTTACTGTCAACATAGCCTTTCAGCATGTATTCTCACAAACTGCACTACTCTAAAATTCTGAGTCGGTTGGACAATCGATGACTTTAGATAGTGCATCGACTGCTTAAAAAAACTTCGCTAACTGAATTTTAGGCTTTAGAGAAGTATCATTCGTCGCTCATTCGTCGCTCTTTAATTGGCTGTGCTGGATTGCCAGCATAAATTGTCATTGGATCTAAGGAACGGCCCGTCACACTCCCCAAACATAGTACAGCTCCCCGTCCGAGGGTTACACCTGGACCGACCATCGATCGGGCGGCAATCCAACACCCCTCACCGACATGAATTGCTGTATCCTTCAATTGAAAAGAAGGACTGCTCCAATCATGATTTCCCGTACACAGATAGACATCTTGTGACAAGCAAGCATGACTCTCGATCGTCACCAAAGCCACATTATCGATCCAGCAATTTTCACCCAGCCAAACAAAATCCCCTACCACTAACCGCCATGGAAACTTAATCTTTAAACCTTGCTTGATTCTAACATCCGCCCCAACTCGGGCACCAAAACAACGTAAAATCCAGGACTTAAAGCCAGAACCTACAATCCAGTAGCTACTCACCAATGGCGATCCCAGGTAATACCAAGCCACTTGCTTCCATAATGGTGCCCCAGGTGAATATTCACCCACTGTGTATCGATCTAACCGCATCTCGAATTCCCCTGATTTGCCAGAAAAATATTAATTCTCATGTATAAATTGTATTCCGATCCGGTAGACAGTATTTCGTAGAAATACTATAGTAAAATGTAATAAGTGGTGAAGTATATCAAAAGACTCTCAGCATGAATTTCATTTCGCGCTCAAAACCTTGCATTTAAACGATTATGGCGATCTTTAGTAAGATCGACAAATAAATTTTCGAGGTTTTCGTCAGCCAGATAGTTAGCCATCTAGATAATGAGGGTACCATATATACAAATCTCTTGTATTCCTTATGGTTCATATTCTTTTGGTGAGAATGCATAATCCGGTCCATTGATTTTCCTTTTCTGCTCTGCTCTGCAACAAGACTGATGAAAAATAATGGCTTTATTTATTAAGCGTTCCTCCCCACACATTAGCGATATGTCTTCCTCTACCAAAACGAACTCCCCGTCCAGTCCCGCTACTTCGGCAAAAGATTCTGCTTTTATCCTTCTCAACCCCGATTATCGTAAGCGTCTGAAACCTACTGTTAAACTCAAGATTATCAACCAGTTTTTTCCGCCAGATTATGCGGCAACTGGTCAATTGATCGAAGAATTGGCCCACAATCTCAAAGATTCTGGCTATTATGTTGATGTGTTTACCAGTCAGCCATCCTATGCTTTCGATCGCAATGACTCGCCCCGGATTGAGACATTCACCAGCCAGCCTGCTCGGACTTTCGATCGCAATGAATCGCACCGAATCGAGACATTTACCAACCAGTTACCTCATACATTCGATCGAACTGACTCGCGACACTCAAAAGTTTCCACTCCTAGCTTTTGCCCCTATCCACCAGTCACTCCCAGCCCCAAAGCTAATGGTTCTTTAAGTGTTCGGAGATCGCAATCAGAACGCTTTTGGCCTCAAAGAATTCGGGGCAAAGCAGTTGCTGGAGCGATCTTTTTCTTGCGGACAGCTCTACACTTGTTACGACATCCCGACAGCCGAGAACTAGTATTACTGACTACCGCCCCTCCATTTCTACCTTTGTTGGGCTATTTACTCAGCCGTGTTTGCACGATCCGTTACGTCTGTTTACTGTATGATCTGTATCCAGATATCGCGATCGAACTCGGTGTCATCAAAAAAAAGCATTGGATTTCCAAGTTGTGGGATCGCTTGAATCGACTGACTTGGCAGGAAGCTGCTGGTATTATTGTCTTGAGCGAGACGATGAAAGAACGAATTCTCGCTAAACAGCCAGGCATCGATGACAAAATTGTGGTGATTCCGAGCTGGGTTGACACCAATCAGATCGTGCCAATGCGCAAGCAGGACAACTGGTTCGCACAAGAACATGGACTAGTCGAACCATTTACAGTCCTGTACTCGGGCAACATGGGTCGCTGTCATGATATGGACACACTATTTAATGCAATTATTCTACTGCGGGATACACCGATCAAATTTGTGTTCATTGGCAGCGGTGACAAGCGTAAAGACTTCCAAGATCGTGTCGCCGAGCTGGGTTTGACAAATTGCCTGTTTCTACCATATCAATCTCGCGAAAACTTGCCCTTCTCGCTCACAGCTTGCGATGTGTCGATCGTTAGTATCAGTAAAGGGATGGAAGGATTGGTCGCGCCTAGTAAGCTCTACTCAGCTCTGGCGGCTGGTCGCCCCATTGTGAGCATTTGCGAAGAAAATTCTTATCTCAATGATATATTTGCCCAAGCTCGTTGTGGCATTACTCTCCGCAACGGTGATAGCCAAGGGCTAGCTGACTATCTACACCGATTGAGCCAAAATCCTCGATTGACAGAGGCATTAGGTCGATCTGGTCATAAATACTGCCTCGAAAATTATACAGCAGAAAAAATTGCTGGAGATTACCAGAAGCTGTTTGAATCGTTGGCTCCGTTTAAAAATTAGCTGTCGATCTTTGGTCCACTATCGCGCTCGAAATTTAGGTAGGGGCAATTTACGAATTGCCCTATCCTCCAGCTATTTTCACAAAATTAGACAGGATTTGTAAGCCAGTTGTCGAGGACTTTTCTGGGTGAAATTGTACCGCCATCACATTGTCTTGAGCGATCGCGGCTGTTACGGTTTGAGTACCATGCGTGACATTTGCCGCCCCCACTAACGATCGACTCGGCTCGACGTAATATGAGTGATCGAAATATACCCAAGGATTAGTGTCTAGCTGACTCCACAACGGACAGTTTGACTGACTGAGATAAAGTTGATTCCAACCCATTTGCGGAATGGTTAAATTCGGTTCCGACTGGAATTTACGCACGATACCAGGAATAATCCCCAAACCGGATTCTTCGCCTTCATCCGATCGATCGAATAAAATCTGTAATCCCAAGCAGATCCCCAGAAAGGGTTTTCCACTAGCAATAATATCTTTTAATGGTTGCTCTAAATCTCGATCTCGCAGTTTTTTCATGGCTGGATCGAAAGCACCAACTCCAGGCAAAACGATCGCATCAGCATTCGCTAATTCTGACGGTAAATGGGTAATTAATGTTTCAGCACCAGCATACTCCAAACCCTTGCAAACAGAATGCAAGTTTCCCATATCATAATCTACAACAGCAATTTTTAGCATAATTTAGGTATTAGGTGTTAGGTATTAGGTATTAGGTGTTAGGTGTTAGGTGTTAGGTGTTAGGTGTTAGGTGTTAGGTTTTAGGTATTAGGTTTTAGGAGCTTGATGTACTTATACTTTCAACAGAAACGAGAGATAGACTATCAACTTCCAACTATCCCTGACTGAGTGCAACTGATATATGGTTAGCTGCTGACTGAACTAGGGCGATCGCGTTTTCATATAGCATTCGCTTTGGGCCTAAAACGCTAACACTGCCCACCGGAATCGAATCTTGGTGATAGTTCGTAGAAATTAATGTGCAAGATTGCATTGGCTTGAGTGGGTTTTCGATACCAATTCTAATTGTAGTTTCTGGCTGAAGATTCTCTATTCCAGCGGCGATACTAACCAGAGCAGAATCGAGATTGGGGTTGAATATTAATTCCCAAATTTTGTCTTGTTCTGATTCCAATAAATGCAGTAGGGTTTTGACCTGTCGTAGTTGAGAAAACTCAGGCTGACAGAGAATTTCCGCAATTCCCCAAATCATGATTTGTGATGAATTGATCGGCTTAGATTGTCGGGATAAATCTGTCAGTGAATTACTAATTACCTCTGCATGTTGCTGCAATTGAATGTCGAGTTCGCTCCAATCTAGTTTGAGTACTTCCAGGATCGATCCACCCCTAAGCTTACTATTCAAAAAATTTGATACAACCTGCAATTCTCGATCGAGCGCGTCTCCATCGGCGATTCGAGCTGGCTCTTGAGGCAATTGCATTAAAATTGACTGAGTTTCATAAGAATCCCAGACAACAATTACCATAATCTTGGTAGCTTCCAATCGGACAATCTGAATATGCTTGACAGTTAAACGACGGGTTTGGGGCAGAGTAATCATCGTCACATAGCCACTAAGAGTTGCTAATACTTCTACCGCACCACGTAAAACTGCTTCTAAACTCCACCCATCCCAATCGAGTTTATCGGCAAGTAATTTTTCGACTTGCCGACTGATAGCTGGTGATGGTTTAATCGATCGATCGACATATAAACGATAACCAGAATCCGAAGGAATCCTGCCGGCTGAAGTGTGAGGTTGATACAGAAACCCCGCCTTTTCCAAAGTGGCAAATCCGCTGCGAATTGTCGCTGGACTAATATTTAAATTGTACCCATCTACTAAAGTTTTCGAGCCAACAGGTTCTGCGGTGGAAATATACTGACGGATAGTTGCCCACAAAATTTGCTGATGACGTTTATCCAAATCGAATGACATAAACTACTACCGCTGCGCGGAATTGTGAATTATCGAAATTCTCCAGTGGGTGCGGTGAATCTTAAATTAGGGATGAGGGGTATATTTTGAGTGGTCGATGTTGTTGGAGAGTACTATCCTAACCGACGATCGACATCTTTCGCTAGTCCACAACGATGGTCTATGAAGAAGTGAGTCGGGGATTGAGTTAAAATGACGATCGAGTCAAATGTGCGAGCGTTCGAGACGCGATCGAGTTATGGAAGCCAGCCCAGCCCAGATTAGTCAAGCAGTTCAAAATCTTTACGATACCTATCCTTTCCCGCCAGAACCTCTCCTCGACGAACCGCCCCCAGGCTTTAACTGGCGGTGGCAATGGCAAGCCGCGTATAATTTTTGTACCGGACAGATGCCTAGTCGCGATGATGTGCGAATTCTCGATGCTGGGTGCGGTACAGGAGTTAGTACCGACAGTCTGGTGCATCTCAATCCCCAAGCGCAGGTAACTGCGATCGATCTGAGCCACGGTGCGCTGAAAGTAGCAAAAGAACGCTGTGAGCGATCGGGTGCAACCAGAGTAGAATTTCACCATCTAAGTCTATTCGATGTTGCCCAGCTACCAGGGGAATTTGACCTGATCAACTCGGTTGGCGTGCTGCACCATACCCCAGATCCAATTCGCGGAATTCAAGCCTTGGCGGGCAAATTAGCCCCTGGTGGGTTGATGCATATTTTTGTCTATGGTGAGTTAGGGCGGTGGGAAATCGAACTAATGCAAAAAGCGATCGGGATGTTGCAAGGTGACAAGCGCGGCGATTATCAAGATGGTGTCAAAATTGGTCGTTCTGTCTTTGCCGCTCTCCCCGAAACTAATCGACTAGTGAAACGAGAAAAGGAACGCTGGGCGATGGAAAATCACCAGGATGAATGTTTTGCAGATATGTATGTTCATCCCCAAGAGATTGACTATAATATAGAAACATTATTTGAATTAATCGATGCTTCCGGTTTAGAGTTTGTCGGCTTTTCTAATCCTGATTTTTGGAGTCTAGAGCGACTATTAGCTAAAGCACCCGAAGCACTCGAACGCGCCCAAAAACTAGATGTTCGCGCACAATATCGACTGATCGAACTCCTCGATCCAGATGTCGCTCACTATGAATTTTTCTTAGCGAAACCGCCCCTCCAAACGCCTATGGATTGGTCGCAAGATGAAATTTTTCTCGCGGCAATCCCCTATCGCCACCCCTGTATTGAAGGTTGGGAAAGCCAACACGTCTTTAATTGCGATTGGAAATTAATTAACCTTTCTGATGCTGAGTTTGCCTTCATGCAAGCTTGCGACAAAAATCAACAGCAATTAACAGTTAGTGAAATTTCAAACACGATCCAACTGTCGATCGAAAATGTTCGATCGCTCCTGGCTAATAAATTAATTATGTTGAAGGTTAAGCAGTAATATCCCCAGATCCCCGACTTCTCTGAGAAGTCGGGGATCTAAACAACCATTGCAATCCAAACAATTATGTCTGTAACCGTTCATTTTTTACCTGACAAAATTACCGTCACCGCCGAACCAGGCGAACCATTACTCAATGTTGCAGATCGGGCGGGAATCACGATTCCAACTGGTTGTTTGATGGGTTCTTGTTTTGCTTGTGAAGTGGAAATTGAAGGACAAGAAAACCCCGTTCGTGCTTGTCTAGCTAGTGTCCCGATTTTCCCTCCGAGAGGTTCCACCAACGATGAATCAGTCCTAATCGTGCGTCGTTATGACGATCCGATTTGGTAGACTATAATAAAAACAGCCAAACCTATCGCCAAACATCGTGCGTGAAAAAGTTCTAGCCTGGTTGAATGAAAATGTCCCTCCTAAACGAATCCAACATATACTAGGAGTAGAGCAGATGGCGATCGAACTCGCCGGACATTATCAGCTAGATCCTCACACCGCCGCGCAAGCTGGCTTAATGCACGATCTGGCAAAGTATTTCAAACCCCAACGTTTATTAGAACTCGCACGAGCAGAAGGACTCCCTATCGATGAAGTGGATATAGCCGCACCACACCTATTACATGCTGACATCAGCGCAATTGTTGCACGCGATGAGTTTGGGATCGCAGATCCCGAAATCATTCAGGCGATCGCCGATCATACCCTCGGTAGACCAGAGATGGGTGCGATGAGTTGTATCATATTCCTAGCGGACACCCTCGAAGCTGGGCGTGGCAACACAGAAGAATTGCAATCCCTCCGTCAACTAAGTTATCAAAATCTGCATCGAGCCGTATGGCACACCTGTGATTACTCACTTCAATATCTACTATCCACTCGCTGTCTCATTCATCCTCGCACCGTTCGCACCCGCAACTGGGCAATGACAGCAAGTTTTTCTGAGAATTAGGATGTAAGAATAAGTAATAAGTTTTTTTGACTCTTGATTACTTCTACAACCTAGTCCCTATCCCCTATCCCCTATCCCCTAACTTAATGACTGCAACCTTGACAAATATCCAAGCCCCAGAATACACGATCGAACAACTAGCATTCCTTGCCGCTGACGCAGCAGACGATCGCAAAGCTGGCGATATGGTATTAATTAATATCGGCGAAGTCTCCACCTTGGCGGATTATTTACTGATCGTTACTGGCTTCTCCAAAGTTCAGCTTCGAGCGATTTCTGATTCCGTTGCCGATCGACTGGAAGAAGAACTCGATCGAGTCCCATTACGCACAGAAGGTCACAATAAAGGTGGTTGGATATTAATCGATTACGGCGATCTGATCGTCCATATTCTGATGCCAGAACTGCGGGAATTCTATAGTCTTGAAGCCTTCTGGGGTCACGGTCAAATCGTCACTCTACCAGAAATGCAGCCCAAAAATCCTGTGCATACCGTCGATCTTTATGGGACTACTCCAGAAGCCGATCTTGACGAATACGATCTTGATGATTCTGATTTAGAAGAAATCTAAGTACAAACTTTCAAAGATCTGGAGCCTATAATTTCAATTGCCAACTGATGAGTACTTCTAGTTCTTTTTGTCCGGTTCCCAAAGAGCAGCAACCAATCAATGAATATCAAGAGTTACAAGACTCTTGGTTCTTTGGTTGGGTAAAACTAGAACCAGCTAAATATATTGCCAAATTAATTTGGGTGGGAATTTGGAGTTCGATCGTCACTGCCCCCCTAGCTGAAGCCAGTTTCTCGATCGTCAAATATCCCGTTCAATTTGGCATCTGCGCGATCGGCGGTAGTTTAATATTTGTTACTCTATCTGCCATCCGCTTGTATCTAGGCTGGATTCACGTCAAAGATCGGTTATACAATGAATCAGTTTTTTACGAAGAATCCGGTTGGTACGATGGGCAAACCTGGATCAAAACACCAGAAATACTCGATCGCGATCGATTGATTGTCAGCTACGAAATCCAACCAATCCTCAAACGTATCCAATTGACCTTTCTAACTCTACTAGGAACTGTCATATTTGGTATTAGTGCCTGGATGATTGTCTAGTTCGATCGATAAAACATCCCCGTTGCATGAAAAATCCCCTCCTCGGAGGGGTGCCCGTAGGGCGGGGTGGGTAGATCTCCGCCGCAAATCAAATACTCCCAACTCCCCATCAATGGCTAAACGTACCAAAGCAGCAGCAATAACCGTTAACTTATTGCGAGAAGGAATCATCGAATCCGTCCACCATGTTCAAGCTGTCGTCTGCGACAGCCGTGGACGCGTCCTCTCCGTTGCTGGGGATGCCGAACACCCAACTTTCATTCGATCGGCCCTCAAGCCCTTTCAAGCCCTGCCTGTGACTGCTACTGGTATCCTCGAACGCTATCAATTGAGCGATCGAGACTTAGCCATCATGTGTAGCTCTCACGCCGCCGAAATCATCCATACCCGCCAAGCCTTTAATATCCTCTGGCGTGCGGACATCGATCCCAGTGCGCTCCAATGTCCGATTCCTGCCGGAAAAACCAGCCCCCTCGAACACAACTGTTCCGGCAAACATGCGGGCATGTTAGCCGTCTGTAAAGCCCAAAATTGGCCGCTAGCTAACTATCTAGATCGGCACCACCCCTTGCAAAAAATGATTTTGAGCAAATTTGCCGAAATCCTCAAAATGCCGCCAGATGAGTTTATTGGTGTCCATGATGACTGCGGTGCGCCTGTCTATTTGATGACGATCTCACAAATGGCTACTCTCTACGCCGTGCTATCTTCTGGAGCTAGTCTAGATCTAGAGCGGATTGTCCGCGCTATGACGCATCATCCTGAAATGATTGCTGGGACGGGGAGATTTGACACCCAACTGATGCAGCTTACTCAAGGCGAAGTTGTCAGCAAAGCTGGAGCCGAAGGGGTTCAGTGTATCGGTAAAGTTGGCGAGGGAATGGGTTTAACAATCAAATCTAACGATGGCTCGAAGCGGGCAAAATTTGCTGTCGCGATTTATCTGCTCCAACAAATGGGTTGGATTACGCCATCTGTATCAGAAATTCTGACTGAACAATTTTTATCGATCGGTACTTTTGCACGCTTAGAAGTAACTGGGGAATTGGCAATGGTTTAGAAGACTTTGGTAGCGAATTTTTGTACATTTCAGCTTTGAGCCAAAATGGAAGGCACCCACACCTCTACTATTGTCAGTGTTGGTAAGGATGCCTCTCTGTTAATATTTTTTTGCTGGTAACAATCTCTAACTATCTGTTTTAGGTTTATAAGTAGAAATTACTTCCAAATCCTTGAGTTGTTTAGCATCGACACTTGCAGGTGCATTTGTGAGTAAACACCGTGCTTGTTGCGTCTTTGGAAAGGCGATGACATCGCGAATTGAGTCTTCACCAGCTAACAACATTACCAGTCGATCGAGTCCGTAAGCAATACCGCCATGTGGTGGGGTACCATAGTCGAAGGCTTCGAGTAAAAATCCAAATTTATCATTAGCTTCTTCTGGTGATAATCCGATCGCTGTAAATACTTGTTCTTGAATTTCTCGTTGATGAATTCGCACGCTACCACCGCCGATTTCGGTACCGTTGAAGATGATATCGTAGGCTTGCGCGCGGGCGGTTGTCAGATCGTTGATGTCGTCTGGATGGGGTGCAGTGAAGGGATGGTGGAGAGCTTCGAGTCGTTTTTCATCGGCGTTCCACTCGAACATCGGGAAGTCTGTTACCCACAATAGATTGACTTTATTATCGTCAATTAAACCTAGTTCTCGCCCGACTACTAATCGCAATCGATCGAGTGTTTTATTCACCATCGCGGCATCGCCAGCACCGAATAGTAATAAGTCTCCAGGTTTGGCACCTGTGAGGGTTAATAGTTGCTGTTTACTTTCTGCGGTTAGAGAGTCTTTAATTGCGCCGATCGTGTCAATTTCATTATCTGCTAAGACGCGAATATATGCTAAACCTTTGGCACCTGCTTCGGTGGCTTCTTTGAATAAGTTTCCACCTGGTTTGATTCGGACATTGGAAATAGTTTCATTTCCGCCCGGAATTGGTAAAATTTTGACGATGCCACCAGCCGCGATCGCACCTGAAAATACTTTGAATTGGGAGTCTTTAAATAATTCTGAAACATTGATTAATTTCAGATCGAAGCGGGTATCAGGTTTATCGCAACCATAATCATCCATCGCTTCAGCATAAGTCATCCGAGGTAACGGACGAGGTATTTCGACACCCTTAATTTCCTTGAAAATCTGACAGATTAATTCTTCATTTAGACCGATAATATCTTCCTGAGACATGAAACTCATTTCCATGTCCAACTGGGTAAATTCTGGCTGACGATCTGCACGTAAATCTTCGTCGCGAAAACATCGCGCTACCTGATAATATCGATCGCAACCCGATACCATCAGTAATTGCTTGAATAACTGCGGTGACTGCGGCAGGGCAAACCATTCGCCTAAATTCACTCGACTGGGTAAGATAAAATCTCTCGCACCCTCTGGAGTCGATCGAGTTAAAATTGGAGTCTCAATTTCAATAAAATTGTGGCGATCTTCGAGAAAACGGCGAATAGTCTTGATGACTTGATGGCGAAGTTGGAGATTCGCACTCATTCGTTCTCGTCGCAAATCGAGATATCGATACTTGAGGCGTAAATCCTCCCGCACAAACTCATTTTCAGTCTGAGATACCTGGAAAGGTAATTGCTTGTGGACGCTGTTTAAAACCTCAATTTGCTCCGCATAGACTTCGATTTCGCCAGTGGGAATGCGGAGGTTGAAGGATTCATCGGGACGCTGATAAATTCGTCCGGTAATCTTGACAACATACTCACTACGGAGCGTTTCCGCCAGGCGATAAGAATCAGGCGTGCGAACAGGATCGCAGACAACCTGAACCGAGCCAGATCGATCGCGTAAATGGAGAAAAATCACCCCCCCAAGATCGCGGCGACGATCTACCCATCCACACAGAGTAATAGTTTCGCCAATTTGTTCGGTGCGGATTGTACCGCAATAATGGGTTCGCATATGCTTTGACTAATTCTAATTCGACGACAATTACTGAGAGCCTGATTTTATTCTGAGGTAGTGGGGATGTTGGGTGTTGGGTGTTAGGTATTGGGTGTTGGGGTGTGTTTTTTACCCTGTTACTCTCGATGCCCGAATCCCGAATCCCGTTCGCGAAGCGTCTCGGAACGAGAAACCCCGAATTCCCATCATAAAATCTAAAACTAACCTGAAAAGTAAGGTTAGCTGGTAAATTTGAACAGGAGTCAAATAGGCTCTCCTAATTATCTACCATTCCTTGTCCCACAGATCCAAGCACATTGATGTTATTAGAACGCGATATTCATATCTGGAGTGTAGACCTTACTGTCGATCGTCAGCAAATTGAGAAATTTAGTCAATTTTTAACCAACCAGGAACGTCAACGCGCGGCTAAATTTATTAATCCCACTCATGGCGATAATTGGATCGTCGCACGGGGTAATTTACGCCAGATCCTCAGTCATTACCTCAACCTTGCTCCTGCACAGATCGTTTTTAACTATAGTCTACATGGCAAGCCAGAGATTGAGGATCGGGAAATTCAGTTTAATTTATCGCATTCTCACGATCGAGCCGTATATGCTATTAGTAGGAAATATCCCGTTGGTATCGATCTAGAATATATTCACCCGTTACCTGCGGCGGATTTAGTCGATAGGTTCTTTTCACCCGCCGAGCAAGCCATCTTTCATCGTCTCCCAATGGCAATCCAACAAGCTGCTTTTTTCCATGCCTGGACGCAAAAAGAGGCATATCTCAAAGCCTGTGGAACCGGACTTCACACCCCATTAGACAAAATTGAAGTCTCGATCGATCCCCGCACCCCTGCTGAGATTATTTCCGCTCCCACAGAATGGATGTGGCAGATTCATAAACTCGCAATTTCTCCTGCATACGCAGGCGCGATCGTCATTGGTGGAACGGATGGCGAAATTAAATATTTATAGCAACTGCTCGACAAATTTACTCAGCGTCAAGATGAATATACGCCAGATTGCCGGATTTTTATGGGGTTTAGTGGTAATCATCACCAGCAATACGATCTGGCTCGTTCCTACTGCCGAAGCGTTCCCAGTATCCGCCGAGAACGATGTCAGATTTACTCAGCAACAACAGAAGATCCTGGCACAATTACAAACTGCGAATATTATCTATTTAGGCGAAACTCATGACAGCGAGTCAGATCATCAGCAGCAGCTGGCAATTATTCAAACATTATTTAAACATAAATCGAAGCTGGCGATCGGCATGGAAATGTTTCAACGTCCAGCGCAGCCTTTACTCGATCGATATTTAGCCGCTAAAATTACCACCGCTGAGTTACGCCAGCAGACAGAATTCGATCGACGCTGGGGTTTTAAATGGGAATATTACGCACCGATCCTGGAATTTGCCAAAGCTCATCGCTTACCCATCATTGCCCTTAATACACCGACAGAAATTACCCGTAAGGTGGCTAGAGAAGGCTGGGAGAGCCTCACCCCAGCAGAACTTCAGTATATCCCACCGATCGCCGAAATCGACCGGAGCAATGCTAAATATCAGCAGATGATTTTAGCTAGTTATCAACAACATGCGGGGATTGTCTCGATCTCCAGCAAGAGTTTTGATAGATTTTATACCGCTCAACTATTATGGGATGAAACGATGGCAGAACGTGTTGCTAATTTTGTCAAGCAAAATCCCGACTATCAAACAATCGTATTGGCGGGTCGATCGCACATTATCTATGGTTACGGCATCCCCGATCGAGTATTTCGTCGGTTAAACAGATTGAAACTTTACCAAAAAACAGTCTTACTCAGTCACGATGGCAATTCAGAACAGCCCAAAGCAGCCAACTTTAGCTGGAATGGAGATTGAATTATTGACGTTGCTGAATCGAAATCTGATTGTGTAATTTCGCCAAAAATTAGCTTCCTCTTAACAAATTACAACGGTAGGATGTATAAATTCTCTCTTGGAGTTTGAATGCAGAATTGTTGTAATTAAATAAAATTGATGATGCGAAAATATTCAATTTAGTGTAGACTGCATTACTATAGATATCTTGGATGACTAGATCGAAATACCAAGCAACTTTGGTTTCTTAAAGATCGAATTTAAGCTAGAACACACCTCAATAGCCGACTGCCTCTGCTGACTAATTCAAAACTTTAGAGATCGAGCATCTAAATATCAGATATTTAATGTTAGGTTGCCCAGATATTAGTACTTATTTATTAGTTTCAGCCACGTTCGTAGTTACAATTTGATAGCTAATCGCGAACAGGGGTAGCAAGGATCGCATTTTGCAATGAACCAGTTTCAGCAAAACTTTATTACATCAGTCATCGATCGTTATGGTTTAGAACTTGACGGACATCAAATCGATACTATCACCGCGACTTGGTTTCAAAGATACGATCGAGCCTGGATTGTCAAAGCAATCGTGGAATCTCTCTACCGAGGACGGTATAAAATCAAATCCATTGATAATATCCTCAGAGACTGGGAAAGACTAGGTAAACCACGCTACGGCTTCACCCCTGATTACGAGCGGGAAATTTTGCAGAATTTACCAACAGTAACCGATCTAAGCACAACCCCGCTATCACCAGTATTATCATCACCAATCGATCCACCAGATACTGATTTGCCAGTAATTCAACCTGCTCTGTACGATAGCAAAAATCTCAACCCAGAAGAGTCAGCACCTTTTCAACATCATAGTCAATCGGTCTCTACAGCTCAACCGATCGACGCAGCAGCTCTCAATTTAGAATCAGGCAACGATATTCTCAACCATAGTTCGCTAGCAGATAATGGTGATTTAGATAGATTTATGATGGTTGATGAGAGTGGCTTTGCCCAAAGTAAGGTAAAGTCACATCGGATCGTCTCCCTACCAGTCAAATTTCAGTTATTTAATACTCTTAAAGCCATTATCGATCCCAATAATCACCTTCAAGCTGAAGTGGATCGATCGGGCTATTCGCAACCAAATTCTGAGAATACAGATCGTCCTCGAATTGCCACATTTAAACCCCCGATCCCCAATATTAGCGAAGGACAACATTCGTCCTAACGGTTGCGGAGTACCTGGAGCAAGGTAAGAAAATAGGTAGGAATAGGTGCTGTGACGCTCACAAGCTCGCCTGTGAGAGGATGAATCAACTGTAATTGCCAAGCGTGGAGAGCTTGCCCTGGCAGCTTTACACCGATCGATCTACCAGTACCATAGACGGGATCGCCAACGATCGGATGTCCCATTTGGGTAGTATGAATCCGAATCTGATGGGTTCTACCTGTTTCGAGCCGAAATTTGAGCAGGGAAAAACTGCGCAATCTTTCTTCGATCTGCCAATGGGTGACAGCAGATCTACCACCTCGATCGAGTGGTAAAATAGCATTTTTCTGTCGATCGACCGGATGGCGACCGACAGGGAGATCGATCGTCCCGCTGTCGGCCTTTGGCGTGCCGTAGACCACTCCTAAATAGTCCCGTCTAGCAGTTTTAGCCTGAAGTTGTTGTTGGAGGTGCTGGTGGGCGAAATCGGTCTTGGCGACGACCATCGCACCAGTGGTATCTTTGTCTAAACGGTGGACGATTCCCGGACGCTGAACTCCGCCGATACTGGAGAGGGGACAATGGGCGAGGAGGGCATGAACGAGAGTGCCCGTATTATGTCCAGCGGAAGGATGAACCACCATTCCGGCGGGTTTATTAACAATTAATAGCTGTTCGTCTTCGTAGAGAATATCGAGGGCAATCGATTCGGGGATAAGATCGAGTGAATCGGTGGGTGGGATGACTACACACAATCGATCGCCAGGTTTTAATCTATACTTCTTGTCAGTACAAACTCGACTATCGATGTGAATATGTCCTTGGGAAATCAGCTTTTGCAACCGCGAGCGAGAAAAAGCTGGCAATTGCTCTGTCAGCCAGAGATCGAGCCGAGGTTCCGGTTGATGATTAGCTTCAAAAATTAGTTCGATTAATTGTTGTTCGACTGGTAAATTATCGATCCCGACTACATCTATTAAATTCATTGCGTTATGAAAATTAAATTTCGTCGCCGTCATCGTACTGTGCGGATTGAAAACAAAGACGGTAGATTTGTCATCCATGGCATGGGGAAATGGTATCACCATTGGCAAGATCCGTATCATTTATTCCTGACTATTCCCTGGATTGGGTTTATGGGAATTATCTCGGCGGCTTATCTAGCACTCAATGCATTGTTTGCATTGGCGTATTTAGCTGGTGGTGATTGTTTGGATGGTGCGAAGCAAGGTGATTTTGGTGATGCTTTTTTCTTTAGCGTTCAGACTTTGGCTTCGATCGGGTATGGAGCGATTCATCCTAAGACATGAGCGTACTGCAGGTGAAGCACACCGTTGAAATCCAGCGCAGTCGGAACTTTAACGTCGGCCGTCCAGCCGGCAAACGCTTGGGGTGTGCGGCCTGTAAACTGGTATTCCAGCACGACGTTCGTG
>NZ_JANOJV010000323.1:0-11318 GCF_031418915.1 Chamaesiphon sp. VAR_48_metabat_135_sub
AATAGTATTATCTCGATCGCCTAGAACTGTCAAACTACGATTATCGACTTGCCAACTATTTAAGCTAGGATCTTTCCAGGTATATTTAAGTGGCATTCCAATTTGCTGTTGACTGACAATCAGCGAATTAGCATTTCGATCGAACATTAAACCATTAATTGCTGGGGCATAATCAGTCGATAAATCACCCCATTCCCAATCGCCGTGAACCTGTTCCCCACGAAAATAACTGTCGTCGAAATTAATTTGGTCGATCTGGCGTTCGCCGCGCTGTTTGAGTTGTTGGGCGATCGATTGCAATCCTGTTGTTGTTAGACTGGGATCGCCTCTACCCACCACTAATAAGCTGGATTTATTTCCAGTAAAAGGAAGCTGATATACCGATGTCCGCAATCGCATCGCACCGCCTAACTGACGCAGAGCAACTGCGGTCGTAATTAACTTGACATTAGACGCAGGAATGAATAATCGATCGCCATCCCGATTATAAAGTTGATTTGTCCCATCTAATTTCTGAACGACAATCCCCCATCGATAGCGGCGCAATTCGGGTCGATCGATTATCTCATTAATTGCTGTCGGCAGTCGATCGGCACAGATTGCGGGTAATGACGGCGAAGACGCTGGAATCGCTTGTGGCTGCTGTGCCTGCGCCGGAACGAGCGTTAACAATTGCACCAATAACCAGCCCCAGATTGTTGCGATTTTCATCATAAATGCACACCCAATTTTTCGATCCTCAGTCTACATGGAGTTAGAGTATTTTTGCTAATAACCCAAGTTGCTAGTTATAGGTTTTTAGTGGGATGGGTGTTAGGTTTTAGCTGTTAGGTTTTAGGTTTTATCCCATCGCCAATACCCAATACCCAATGCCCAATACCCAAATCTTTAACCTTGGTTATAACTAGCAACTTGCGCTAATATTTATTTTTTAAAGGTAAATGTGTTGAGGATCTTTTCGCCAGTTTCACTAAAATTAGCAAATTTATCCTGTTCGCTGGTAAAAGTCAGCACATAAGCTTTACCATCTACAATCCAATAATATTGTTCGACTTTCAAGCGAAATGGTGCATCATCCCAAGTAAAAATGGCTTTGAAATACTCACGACCGCCATTACTTTTCTTTTGGCTGTCGATGAGGTTAAAATTGGTTAGTGCTGCCTTCAACTGACCTTTCGACAGCTTGGCATATCGATCGAGGTCGATGGTCTGTCCCTTCAAATCTTCAATGACCAGATTAACATTTTCTCTGAATTTATCTTCTTTTGATTCCAAAGGAGCAAGAATCACAAAAACAGCTCCTATGCCCTCACTCTCTGCCAAATCCCAGTCATTAGGATATTGTAGAGAATAGTTCAATCGATCTAATTGTTTCCAACTATTGCTAATTGCTGCTGGCTGATTTGCTATTTGTTGGCTGTTTGCCTGTGCCCCTGCGAGACATGACAATAATAAGAGCAAAGGTAAGATTTTTTTCATATAGGTATTTAATTTTATTATTTAGATTGAATTATTTCTCTTGTCGATCGAGCTTTAATTTTAAATGCTGGTGTCGCCGCAATGAATAATTCTGCTGCATTGCTAACTACAGCATAACCCGTCTGTCGATCGACTGGATCGTCAGCAATTCCCAATTCAGAGTTTTATCGGTTTGGCAGTAACATGGGTTAAATGACGATCGAGATCGAATTGAATTAAAAAAGGAATAATAGAGATGAATCGACAACAACGAGGGGTAACAGTCTGGTTTACAGGATTGAGTGGAGCGGGCAAAACGACGATCGCACGTGCGGTGATGAAGGAGCTACAAACTACTGATGCCAAAGTAGAAATCCTCGATGGCGATGAGATCCGTCAAAACCTGTGTAAAGGATTGGGTTTTAGTACTGTCGATCGCCAGGAAAATATCCGGCGAATTGGTTTTGTTGCTAATCTTTTAACCAGAAATGGGGTAATTGTATTGGTTTCGGCAATCGCCCCCCATCTCGAAATTCGCCAAGAACTACGCCAAAATATTGGCGATTTTATTGAAGTTTATGTTAATGCACCTTTGGCAATTTGCGAACATCGCGATGTCAAAGGGTTGTATAAAAAAGTCAGATCGGGACTAATTGAGAATTTCACTGGAATTGATTCAGGTTATGATGTGCCACTACAGCCTGAAGTCGAATGTCAAACCGATCGAGAAACTGTGGCTCAAAGCACCAATAAGGTTTTACAGAAGCTAGCAGATTTGGGTCATGTCAGATCTGTAGTTAAGCAGCTCTGTCAAGTCGGTTGAGATCGGAAACCCAACAATCGCCTCGATCGATTTTAGTGCCATTACTAGCAGCCTGCCCTTACAACCGAATAAGATAGTCGCGTAATTTCAGTCCGATCGATATACATCAAGATACAACCGATCGCTAACATGAGAATACCAAAGATCGAACTAGTGACGATCGTCTGGCGATCTTTGGCTTGCAATTTTAGTTTAGTTTTAGTGTGCTGAATAATTTTCATGTGAGTTATTTTGCACGAATTACCAGGGTAAACGGCTACCATCCCAGGAAAAGAACTCCCCACTATCGCCGAAATCTAGTCCATCCATCACTATCAATAATTGTCCCACAGTTCGATCGACTGAAAATAACTTCTCTGGTGGAACATTACGTTGAAAGGGAAGCGATAAGCGCGTATCTGTCGTCCCAGGATGGAGCGCGACTAAAATTGCTTGGGGACAAGTTCTTTTATACTCGATCGCGGCAGTCCGAATAAACATATTTAATGCTGTTTTGGATGCTCGATAACCATACCAACCACCAAGTTGATTGTCGCCAATACTGCCAACTTTAGCTGAAATTGTCGCGAGGATCGATCGATCTTGATGCTTTAATAATGGCTGTACTTGTTTGAATAATAGCATCGCTCCCACACTATTAACTTGGAAATAACGTAACAGTTGTTCCCCATTAATATGTCGCAAACTCTTCTCTGGCTGCATCTCCCCTTCATGTAAAACCCCGACAGAGTTAATAACATAATGGAGCGTATTAGTCTCAGATTGAATCTGTTTAATCACCGCCGCAATTTGAGCTTCATCGGTAATATCCATTTGGAGACAGCACAACTTTGGATTTGTTATAGCTAGTAATTCTGTCGCTGACTCTATTCGTCGATAAGTCGCATAGACACGCTCGATATTATCTGCTGCGAGTAACCTCCTCACAAATCCCAACCCAATTCCCTGTCCCCCGCCAACAATTAATGCAGTTTTTAACAATAGATCGATCGACGTATCAATACTTCCCATGAGCAACTTCTCTGCGCCCCCTGCGCCTCTGTCTTGATTCGCTGCGGTCAAATTTAAAATATATTAAAGATAGTAACTATTCACCCGATCGAATCTTTTTCAATAACTCATAAAAAGGTTCCCAATTATTCTCTTGTGCAATCGGTTCCCAAACTGCTTCAATCTGTGGACGTAGCAAAATAGTTTCGGGATTAGCTTGCATCAGAATATCGCCGATCGAGCGTAACTCTGACTCAGGCAGATTAATCAAAGCTTGATGATAAAGTTGCAACCATTGATAATAAACAGAATTTCCCGCCACTTCTGGCATTAATTCTGTCTCATTTAAAATTGAATTGAGATCCTTTATCCATCGCAGCTTAAATGCTTGACTCAATTCAAAGAAAAATTGATGATACCCCACTTGAGTATCAGCCAATAGTTGCAACGTCGCAACTAATAACTCGTCCCACACTGGCGTAGTTTTTCCCACCAAACCTAGCTTGCGTAACATCAACTTTTTATAAGCAGGAAAATAATACTCCTCAAACTTAGCCAGTGCTGTTATCATCTCCGCAGTATCTATAACCGCACTTAAAGGCTGTTGAAGCAGTTCCAAATTTAGTTTACATATGCCAGGTTGATTGCCATAACTATAGCGGCCATAGTGGTCGAAATAGGCAGCGGTAAAATCAGGATTGTAAGTAGGAAGAAAAGCAAAAGGGCCATAGTCAAAACTTTCGCCAGTAATTGACATATTATCAGTATTGAGGACTGCATGACAAAAACCTGCGGCCATCCATTGAGCGACTAATTCGGCGACTCGCTGGACTAATTCGGTGTAAAATTGAGCATAGCGATTCTCGTTCCGAGAGGCTGTGCCAACGATAGTTTCAACTGCACTCAGATGAGGATAATAATATTCAATTGTATGGTCTAATAACTTCTGAATTAAATCCTTCCGTTTGAGATAATTTAACCGCTCGAAAGTACCAAAGCGAATGTGAGATCGACTAAATCGGACCATGACCGAAGAACGTGTCGGCGAAGGTTCATCCCCCCGCCATAAGTCCAAACCTGTCTCCACCATGCTCAAACAGCGAGAAGTGTTAACTCCCATCCGATGGAGAGCTTCAGCAGCTAAAACCTCTCGCACGCCACCCTTGAGCGTCAACATGCCATCGCCACCGCGAGAATAAGGCGTTCTCCCCGAACCTTTAGTCCCAAAATCGTACAATTCTCCATCGATACCTCGCACCTGTCCATACAGAAATCCTCGTCCATCGCCCAACCCAGGATTGTATTCGCCAAATTGATAACCGTGGTAGCGTAATGCCAGGAGCGGATGAGGTGGGTGAGAAAATTTGCCAAAAGCTTCAGTAAAATGTTCGTCACTGACTGCTGTGGGATCTAGTCCCAGTTGAATAAGCAAGTCATCATTGCGAAAGCGTAAAATCTGTTGGGGGAACTCTGCTGCTACTACGTCATCATAGTAGTCAGCACCTAGAGATTCTAAAGCAGGTTCGTATTTAAGTGAGAGGATTGGATTCATAAATTAATTGATAATTGCTAATTAATAGCTGTGCTTTAAAGTCCCTAAAATCTAAAACCTAAAACCTAAAACCTATTATGTCTGACTCTTTAATGTTTAATAATGATGCTTATGTTGTGCTAGAGACAGATCGACCGGAGGAATTACTTACTCCGGTAGAAATGTTTGATAAGCTCAAAAAAATTGTAATTAAGTTTGCTGACGACCTACCGATCGATGTCCAAAGAATTGCTGGTGTCGATGAGAGAGTACAATATCTCCTCGATACTAGCTGCGAGCTGGATCTGGCACCAGGAGAATACTTGCAATGGTATGTGGTTAGACTGGAGAAGTAATTGGTGCGGTTGCTGTATCGACGATTAGTGCAACATTAATTTCTTCTTTTTCTATGTCTGGTTCGATCGTAACTTTAATACCTGGTCCAAAAAATTTAGTAATTTTCTCGCGTTTTTCTTGCCAGGTTTCGATTGTAATAAAAGGAGAATAGAATTCTAAAATAAGTGCGTAATCACCATCGATTTCGGATTCTTGAAGACCTTTTAAAATCGGACGATCGTCATCGCTAGGAGCTAGTCCGAGTTTTTCCAAAGCCAAATCCAGATGAGCTTCTTGCCCGTACCGGAAGCGGGTGACATCTTTGCGAATTTGATTTAGTGTCGATGTTGCTTGTTTGTCGCGGAGCTTAATCACACTAGCAGAAGTGAGTTCGCTAAAAGGAACTGGTTCTAGTTCTGCTGACTTGAGAGCCAAACCGCCTAAGAGCAGGGGCACACCATAGAAGAAACCAATCAGATTGAAGGTAGGATCGTCGATAGCGTATGCAAAAAAGCCGATGAGTGCTAGCAAACCGCCAACATTAATCAAGACTAAACTAAGTGGAATTTGACGGAACATATCAACCTTGGATGAAAAACTGGAGTCTTTTCATTATCAACTAACTTAGAGCAAAGGGGTAACAGGGATGGGGAAAGGGCGATGCCGATCTCAACTGAGTGACTCTGAAAATTGGCAACAAAAAATGCCAGATCTAAATTTTGGGTATTTATTGGGGAAAGATAGAATTATAGGCGGTGCCGTGGGCACATCGCCTCTTCCCCAATTTGGACACAGCAATCATGAGTGTAGATCCCAAAACCCAGAGCTTATTTGACGCAATTGCCGCAGTTAGTTACGATCGAGTCAAGCTGGCGATCGATTCGGGGGCAGCAATCAATAGCGCCAATCATCGCGGCCAAACACCTTTGGCACTAGCTTGTCGTCAAGGTAATTTGGAGATTGTCGATCTACTGGTAGCTGCTGGTGCCCAAATGAAAGTCCAGCAAAGTCCGGCTTCCGGATTACCAATTGCTGTGAATGTCGATGCTAGTTCGATTTCGGTAGCAGAGGAAAATTTAGTTGAAGCTAAACTTGCCGAATCGTTAGATCGACAGGTCCCATTTGAAAATTTAATCGACCTGATTAATCAGCCTACAGGTAGCAAAGCTACTGAAATCGAGAAATTTATGCCCATCGTGTCTGAAGCTTCTTTCTCCAGAGCGGAAACTACCGAGCCAGATCGGTTCGACACAAGTAATCAAAGCGTGACAATGAACAAAGATATGTCTGGTGGTAGAGCTAATTGGCAAGATATGGAATCCAATGCAGAAGACACCTATACCTTCGATCTAGACAAAGTTTTTAATGACAACGCAGATCTTGGTAAGAGTCTACCAACTTTCAAGCAGACGGAAATGTTTGTCGATAGCGAAATCACCATGACCAGCTTTCAGCATCAATCCAATCAAGTCGAATTTGAAGCAGGTGAGACTTATGCTTTTGACCTCAGTCCCGATCTAGAAAAACTTACGGCTGATGCAGATCGAGAGCCAGATCGTCTATCAGTCCCAATGGGATCGTGGGGCGACACTGAAACCTGTATTTTGGAAGATTTTAGTTCGTTGGTCTCAACACCAGCGGTAGCTAGGGTAGCTGCTTTACCAGAGCTGCGATCCCAACAGATTGTCGATATGGATACGATGTTTGAAATGGATGAGGATTCCCTCTCGCTCAACAATACTTGGGAAGAGGGTGAAACTTATGCGATCGATCTAGACGATCTCAATCTCTACAAACAGATGCTGGGCAAAGATGTGACAGCCGAATCGATCGAAATTGCTGGTGGAGTCTCTATCGCCACCGAAGTAACCCCCTCCATTGAAGATCGACACTTACTTGCGGATATCGATTCTAGTTTATTTCCGGTTATTGCTGGGGATGATGAGCCTGACTACGATCCCGATACCCAAACTAGTACTGATATTTTCGGACAGGTTGCGATCGAACAAGATGATGAGATCGATCTCACGGGTGGATATGAGGAAAATTCTACCAATACCTCATTGATGGCAGCGGTAATCGACGGAGATCTCGATCTAGCCCAACAGGCAATTGAGGTGGGTGCAAGTCTCGATCGCTATGATTGGAATTTGGGCTATTCGCCGTTGGGGATGTCGATCGATCGCGGACATGCCGATCTCGTCAGGTGTCTACTCGCGGCGGGAGCCAATCCTCACTGTGGAAATATTGGGACTACCGCACTAGGATTAGCAGCGGAACGCGGTGAAGTCGAAATTATTCAAATGCTCTTACCACGAGGATTGAATGTGAACGAACCCGTCGGATCGGATGGTTGGACAGCATTACTATCTGCTATTAAAAATGGGCATCGATCGGTCGTCCAACTATTGGTGACAGCAGGGGCAAATGTCAATGTCTGGAGTCGCGGTGAAACACCAATTCTCCTAGCAGCTAAATGTGAAGAACGCGAGATTTATAATTATTTATATCCCCTCGTCAACACCATAATTCGACTGTGTGCCGATCGAGATGGCGAACATTTGCTCCAAGCTACGCGCAAACGTCGGATTCGCGAACAAAATCGTCCGGTGGAAAAATTCATCGAAATGGCGACAATGGGCAATATCGATGAGATTAATCGGGCCATTGAGATTGGCGTGGAAATCGATGAAATCGGTGCCAAAGGACATACCGCACTGATGGCTGCGGCTTATTACGGGCATCGATCGATCGTCAATACTCTTTTAGCTGCGGGAGCCAACCCCAATCTCCTTAGCGATGATGATGGTTTAGGGCTGGGGATGACAGCACTGATGCTAACAGCGGGGAGTTTCTTTGCTAGCAATCGTCAACAGGTGATGAAACTACTGATTGCTGGTGGTGCCGATATCAATCAACGGGGTGCTGGGGGCAAAACGGCGATCTTCCATGCCGCATTAGCTGGTTCTGGCTATGCGGATTGTGTCGAGACATCGATCGCGGCTGGTGCAGATCTCGATCTGCGTGACGATCGTGGACATACGGTACTGACAGCAGTAGCCGCAGCCGAAAATTACCAAATGTTAAATCTGCTGATTCAAGCAGGTGCTTCAACAGTAGGATTGGAATCAATTCAACTGATCCAAGCTGCAACTGCGGGCAATATCGAGCAAGTTCAATCGCTGTTGACAACTAAGGTGAATCTGGATCTCGATCGAGGTGCGGCAATTGGCAATGCTTCAGCAGCAGGGCATACCAAAATTGTCGAGCTACTAATTTGCGCTGGAGCTAATGTTAATCTACGAGATAAGTTAGGGTTCGCACCGATTTCTAGTGCTGCTTATGCAGGGTACGGTGAGATCGTCCAATTATTAATTGCCGCAGGTGCCGATATTCAAGCTCCAGCGATCGGACCTCAGCGTTATTCTGCTCTAGAATACGCTCAAATGGGTCTCTATCAATTTGATGCTGGAGCCTCTGGGCATGAGAAACGGCGAGATCGGGGAGACAACCTTCAACACGCTCAGATTATTCGGCAGTTAGAACGACTTAGCAAATAGTGGATAGTGGATAGTGGATAGTTACAGAGGGTATGCTGAGGGAAACCAGCATACCCTTACTTGTCGATCGAGATCCGATCCCTCTCACTATTATTCTCTACAGGTTCGATCGACAGCACATTTTAGATGCTAGACTGTAGCCAGTCGTCGGCAGTACTGCTCTGAAAAAAATTGATAATTAATCATTATTAATTATTAATTGCAAATCAGCCACGGAAATCAATGGGGAAAGATTGGTGCAAAGTCCAACGCTGTCCCGCAACTGTAATGTTTTCAAGCTGTTGAGTCTTGAATTAACTGAGTCAGAACACCCATCGATCGAAATAAATCACGTTCATCTGCGAGGTACAAGGTGACAAAATATCGAAATCGGCGAGTTGCTACATTGCTAGCAATGGTTGGCTTGAGCAGCTATTTAGTGGTCGGATCGCCGACACCAGCTCATGCCATGCATATTGCTGAAGGCTATTTACCCGTTCAATGGGCGGTGTTTTGGTGGATAGTTGCCATACCTTTCTTCTTATTGGGTTTAAGATCGATCGATCGGATTACCAAAGCACACCCAGAACTCAAACTCCTCTTGGCATTGGCTGGAGCCTTTACCTTCGTCCTCTCTGCACTCAAAATTCCCTCAGTTAATGGCAGTAGTTCTCACCCCACCGGAACGGGGCTAGGCACGATTCTATTCGGCCCGATGGCGATGTCTGTTATGGGTGGATTGGTGCTGCTATTTCAGGCGATCCTCCTGGCTCATGGGGGACTGACAACCTTAGGCGCGAATGCCTTCTCAATGGCAATTGTCGGCCCGCTGGTAGCTTACGTCGTTTATAATGCGATCGCCAAAACCGGACATCAGAAAATTGCGGTATTTCTGGCATCAATGTTAGAAGATTTGTGTACTTATCTAGTCACTGCAGTCCAATTAGCCCTGGCTTTTCCGGCCGCACAAGGCGGATTCATGGCAGCGTTCGTCAAATTTGTAGGTGTCTTTGCCATTACCCAAATTCCCCTGGCAATTAGTGAAGGTTTATTGACAGTGCTAGTATGGAATTGGCTCCAAGATTACGGTCAACAAGAATTGAAAACACTCGGACTATTTCAAAAGGGAAATAATTTAGATGCAAAAATCATCAATTAATGCGTGGTTATTAAGTGGTGCAGTCATCTTGTCTATGGCTCCAGTCTTAATGTATCAGGGCAAAGAATTTAAGGCAACAGATAGTATTAATATTACGGCGATCGAATCGGTTAGCCCTGGATATAAACCTTGGTTTGAGCCTGTAATCAAGCCATCTGGTGGCGAAATAGAAACCTTTCTATTTGCTACTCAAGCCGCGATCGGCTCGGGGGTCGCTTGTTATATTTTAGGGCTGTATAAAGGTCGCACCGAACGCCGGAAGATCGAAGAAGCCGCGACATCAACCGAATATCAAGCTTCTTTGTCAGGGAGACTGCTCTAATAGTAGAAAATAGCAATTAGTGCATATTCAGCTTGACACTCTCGCCTACAGCAATCGGCTGCGTCATTTACCCCCATCACAAAAGCTCTATTTTGCACTTGTAGTGCTATTGCTCGCCCTCATCACTCACTATCCAGTGCAAATCTTCATATTTGTGTGGATGAGCGTTTGGAGCGTGGTTTATGCAGGTATTCCGCGCCAAGTTTATAGTTCGATGATAGCTGGGGTTTTAGTATTTCTCGTGACTAGTATGCCAGCTTTGGCGATCGAATACACTAGATTTATCTCACCAGATATACGGGCTGACTCCTTGTGGCAAATGAGCGTATGGGTTGGACAAATCTATCTCAGTCGTCAAGGTTTGATTCAGGCGATCGAAGTTTTAGTTCGTTCTTTGGCTAGTACTTCCGCGCTATTTTTTATCGTGCTGACAATTCCCGCGATCGATTTAGCTATGACATTCAAGAGAATTGGCTGTCCGCCAATTTTAATCGAGCTTTCATTATTAGTTTACCGCTTTATTTTTCTGTTAGCAAACACAGCCCAACAGATTGTCACCGCCCAAGTCTCGCGCGGTGGTTATCGAACTCATCGGCTCAGGCTCAATAGCTTAAACCTTCTAGTGAGACAGCTAATTCGACGCACGGCCAGCCGTTATCAGCAGTCGATCCTAGGAGTCACAGCTCGTGGATTTCAACAAGAATTCCGATTTTGGCAACCTCAGTCTTATCAATATTCTCAACGTTACGCTCTAGAGTCAATAGTTGGGTGTTTGGTACTAATAATTGGAGAGGTATTATATCGGCTCTAATTGAGTATTTTATTACAAGTATCAGGTTGCAACTGCTTAAAATCTAGTCGGGAGAAATGCCAACCTTACGACTAAGTAATAAAGTAAATTGCCTATTCACTTTCAACTTTCAACTTCCAACCCTATGTCTGAGTATTTACTAGAATTCCACGATATCTACTATAGTTATCCGATGGCGAAAACTCCGACATTACAGGGATTGAGCTTTCGTTTGCCCAAACATCAAAAGACCGCACTAATCGGTCAAAATGGCTGTGGTAAATCTACGATGTTTTTAATCGCTGATGGTTTATGTCAACCCGATCGAGGAGTAGTCACTCTAGATAATTTACCATTAACATTCGATCGA
>NZ_JANOJV010000324.1:0-6213 GCF_031418915.1 Chamaesiphon sp. VAR_48_metabat_135_sub
CCACACCCCCACACCCCCACACCCCCACACATGTCTGCCTCCAACGAAAAAAAACCTTTCCTCTTAGAATTTGAAAAACCGTTAGCAGAATTGCAACAACGGATCGAGCAAATTCGCGAACTTGCTGAAGAAAGTAGCGTCGATGTCTCCAGTCAAATTCGACAATTGGAGAGCAAATACGTGCAACTGCGTGACGAAATTTTTAGTAGCCTCACTCCCGCACAACGGCTGCAACTGGCTCGACATCCCCGTCGTCCCAGTACGCTGGACTATATTCAAGCGATCTGTGATGAGTGGATTGAATTGCATGGAGATCGTCGGGGTAAAGACGATCCAGCTTTGGTTGGGGGTGTGGGTAAATTAGCGGGTATTCCGGTAGTGTTATTGGGACATCAAAAAGGACGGGATACCAAGGATAATGTGGCGCGGAATTTTGGGATGGCTGCGCCAGGTGGCTACCGCAAAGCAATGAGGCTGATGGAACATGCCAATCGGTTTGGGATGCCAATTATTACTTTTATCGATACGCCAGGGGCTTGGGCAGGGCTTGAGGCGGAGGAATTAGGTCAGGGTGAAGCGATCGCGTATAATCTGCGTGAGATGTTTCGCTTGGAAGTACCAATTATTTGTACGGTCATCGGTGAAGGTGGCTCTGGTGGGGCATTAGGCATTGGTATTGGCGATCGATTGATGATGTTTGAACATGCAGTCTATTATGTCGCCAGCCCCGAAGCTTGCGCCTCGATTTTATGGAAAAACTCTGTTAAATCTGCGCCAACTCCCGCTCAAGTTGCGGAAGCTGTCAAAAATACTGCTCAAGCTGCGGAAGCTCTCAAAATTACTGCCAAGGATTTAAAGAACTTGGGCATTCTCGACCAGATTTTACCAGAACCTCTGGGTGGCGCACATGCCGACTCGATTCGGGCTGCGGAAGTTCTCAAAGGTGCGATTTTAAAGAATATCCAGGAATTGCAATTGCTCGAACCTAGCAAACTTCGATCGCTCAGATATGATAAATTCCGACAGATGGGAGTATTTAATGAGTAATGGGGAGTTGAAAGTTGAAAGTGAACTGGTTAAATCGCAGACAGAAAGGGCTAGAGTGCCGATCTTGCAGTTGAAATGTTTGGCAGCTTCGTGGGTAGTTTTCAGCTAATTATTAGCTCCGATAGACACTTATACTTATATCACCTTTCAACTTTCCACTATTGACTCCCCACTACGAAGATAACTGTTATAATAAATTCGTAACAAAAATTTACATATTGTTCTTAACTGGGCAAATTTGCTGGACGAGATGAATTCGATCGCAAAAACTAATCGAACGGCACTAATTACAGGAGCGAGCAGTGGCATCGGCAAAGCCACAGCTTTAGCATTTGCCAAAGCAGGAATAAACCTAGCCTTGGTGGGTCGTTCTCAGTCTAAACTAACGGCAGTGGCGCAAGCAGCAGAAGCTGTAGGCGTGACAGCCAAAACCCATGTGGTAGATTTATCTAGGCTCGATCGAGTGTCAGCTAAAATTGCCGAGATTGCCGCAGCATCTGAGAATTTAGACATCCTGATTAATAATGCAGGGATGGCTTATACCGGATCGATCGCTGACAGTCCGCTAGCTGATTGGCAACAAGTCATCGACTTGAATTTAACCAGTGTCTTCCAATGCGTACAAGGGATTTTACCTCATCTACGCCAGCGAAAATCTGGAGTAATTGTGAATATTTCTTCGATCGCTGGAAAGCAGGTATTTCCAAATTGGGGCATCTACTCTGTGAGTAAATTTGGGTTGATGGCACTTACCCAAGCAATTGCGGGAGAGGAAAGAGCAAATGGTATTCGCGTAACGGCGATTTGCCCTGGATCTGTCAACACACCGATTTGGGACACAGAGACTGTACAAGCTGACTTCGATCGGTCTGCCATGCTGACAGCCGAAATGGTCGCCGAAGGCATCCTTTACGCCGTTCTTGCCCCTGCTGGTGCAGTAGTCGAAGAACTGACAATTATGCCCAGTGGTGGAGCGTTGTAGTTCATCACTATTCAAGAAAGTGCGCCGCTAGCAAGATATGAGTCTACTGACAAAGGTTCCATTACTTTGTATTTCTAAATCTATATCAGATCGAACATGACTATCACCAACGATAAACTCAATATCAATCCTAGACCCGATCGCAACACCCACAATGGCGAACCAGTAAAAATTCAAGATCCGGAAGTCAGTCTCGAAGACATGATGGACTCGGTACGCCAGATCATTTTGGGCGTAGGCGAAGATCCAGATCGAGAAGGTTTATTAAAGACTCCTAAACGGGTAGCTGAATCGATGCGATTCCTCACTAGTGGCTACAAGCAGTCGTTGGATGACATCATCAACGGTGCTATCTTTGACGAAGGTCATAACGAGATGGTCTTAGTTCGGGACATCAACTTTTTTAGCATGTGCGAACACCATATGTTACCGTTCATGGGTAGAGCGCATGTTGCTTATATTCCTAACCAAAAGGTAGTAGGATTGAGTAAGCTTGCCCGAATTGTGGATATGTATTCCCGTCGGATGCAAGTCCAAGAAAGACTTACCCGTCAAATCGCTGAAGCTCTCCAAGAAGTATTAGAACCAAGAGGTGTTGCGGTAGTCATGGAAGCCAGCCACATGTGTATGGTGATGCGTGGTGTCCAGAAGCCTGGTGCATGGACAGTAACTAGTTCGATGGTGGGTGCATTCCAAGAAGATCAACGGACTCGAGAAGAGTTTCTCAATCTGATTCGTCATCAACCATCTTTCATGTAGGCTTTAGGGGATTATAAAGGATTCAAGATAAATCGTAGGGTGTGTTAGGCGATAGCCGTAACGCACCAAACTATCATTCACGATCCTTTCCTCTTCCTACATCGATCGGAACAATATTTGACATCATCCCAACAATCTTCCCATTTTTTGCGCCAAGTGAAAGACAGTTGACAAACAGTGCAGATTTTTGTGGGAAGATCGGACTTAGGTCTATGTTTGGGCATATTTAATTATCGATCGATAAACTTACCGTGAATAACTTGCTTCATCATATCCGGATTGTCCTAGTAGAACCAGCCGGTGCTTTAAATATTGGCTCGATTTCGCGGGTGATGAAGAATATGGGATTGACACAATTGGTAATTGTCAATCCGCAATGCGAAGTTTGTGGCGAAGAAGCCAGCCGAATGGCAGTACATGCGATCGATCTATTGGAAACCGCTCAAATTGTCCCAGATTTACCCACTGCGTTAGCAGGTTGTACCAGAGTAATTGCCACTACCGCCAGAGCGCGAGCCATCCCGACGCAGTTAGAGACACCCAGACAGGCTTTGCCCTGGCTCATCGAGAGCAACGAACCCACCGCCTTAATCTTTGGACGAGAAGATAGTGGTTTGACTAATGCCGAGTTAAATTATGCCACCCGCTACATTCGGATTCCAGTTGGCTCTGAATATAGTTCGCTCAATTTAGCTCAAGCGGTAGGTGTTTGCGCCTATGAATTGCAGATATGTGCAAATCCTGTCGAAGATAACTTATCAAATTTTCGATCGAATATACCTCCAAACTTAGACATTGCACCCGTCGAGTTGATAGAAGGTTATTATCAACAATTAGAGACTTTACTATTAGAAATTGGTTATCTCCTTCCCCATACTGCTGCTCACCGGATGGAAAAAATTCGGCGGCTATACAATCGCAGCCAACTTTCACCAAATGAAGTAGCTTTATTAAGAGGAATTTTACGACAAGTTCACTGGTCGATCGATTCCACTAATTCAGTTAGTATTCATGCGGACAAAAATGAAGGCTTCTAAAACTATTGGATTTTGACTCACCATTACTAAAGATCTGATAACTCAGTACCTCGATCGGGTAAAGTTAATTCAGCTACATGTATTTGCTGAATGGGCGCAGTCACAAATGGTAAGTGTGCCCCTGTTAATCCTTCTTTAATGCTTCGATCCGATCGATCGAATAAAATAAATAGTGGATAAAGATGTTCGGCACTCTCGCAGATAATATGTCGATAATATTGTGGCATTACCCACTCATAATCGTGGTCTAATAATACTTGAGTCTGTCGCCACCGCGCTAGTAAATCCGAAAGATCTTCTTCAGGACGATGGATGAAGATAATAATTTCCCCACCCATCTTAATTTTCCATTCAGGATCGCACATCAGATAAGCAAGATCGCAAGGAAGTAAGATAGTTTTAGAAGTAGTCGTAATTGGGGAAAATCGATCTACTTGTTGTCCTAATGGAACCTTGCGAAGTTTGACGACGGGTAAAGGCATCGTCATCAAACTTTCTTCCGATCTTCTAATGCTCGGAATCATCTCTAGATATGGACGATACTGTTTGAGCAATTCGACTGCTTCAGTATGATTGCTATATTTAGATAAAAGTTTTTCGTAGTCTGATTTGTGGATAGACATATTGAATTAGTGGAAAGTTGAAAGTTGAAAGTTAAGTTTTTGATGCTGGACAATTGTTGACATCGCACTGATAAAGTATCTCTTCAATCTGTCAGAATTTAATCCCCCACAATAAAAGCTCACTTTCAATTTTCAACTTTCAACTTTTTAACCGAGTTTCTCGAATACTTTGAACATTGGTAAGTACATCGAAAGCAAGATTACGGCAACCATCCCAGCAAGGAATACCATCATAATTGGTTCTAGTACACTGGTGAGAGCTTTGACAGCTTGTTCGACTTCATCTTCATAGAAGTCAGCAACTTTCATCATCATCGTGTCTAATTCCCCAGTTTCTTCGCCGATACTAATCATTTGAATCGCTAGTGGTGGGAAAACCTTTTCCCGCATGAGAGCATTACTTAGCATTCCCCCTTGTTGAACTTCGACTTTAGACTTTTCGATCGCATTAGAAATTACTTGATTACCCGCAGTATCGCGGACGATATCGAGAGAGTTGAGAATGGGCACACCAGATCGAGTCAACGTACCAAAAATTCGACAGAATCTGGCAGTGGCAGATTTTTCATTCAAATCACCCAGAATCGGCATTTTCAAGAAAAACCGATCCATAGTCAATTTACCGATCGTGGTTTTATAGTACTGATTATATGCAAAAATCAATCCACCAACAGTGACAATCGGAATCGAAACCATCCAACTAGTTAAGACTCCACTCACACCCAACATAAACAGTGTTAAACCAGGTAATTCTGTGCCTAAACCTTTGAAAATACCTGCAAATACTGGAATTAAGAAAATCGTCATCCCTAAAAAGACCAAAAGTGCCAAAATTCCCACGGCAACGGGATAAGCCATCGCCCCTTTGACTTGATTTTTGAGTCGAGACATATCTTCAAGCACTTTAGCCAAGCGGTTGAGGACTTCATCAAGTACCCCACCCACTTCTCCAGCTTGCACCATACTGACATAGAGCGTATCAAAACAGTCTGGGTGTCGGCGCATCGCATCGGAGAGGTTAATCCCCTGCTGGACATCGATACTAACTTGAGCGAGCACCTTGCGCAACTTGGGATTACCACACTGTTCAGACAAAACTGTCAAACATCTCACCATCGCCACACCAGCATTTACCATCGCCGCAAATTGGCGAGAGAATACAGCTTTATCCCTTACTGTCACGGGATTCATCGCCGCTTCAATATCTTGCATGTTAATCTTGGTAACATCAAAAGACTTGGCTGGTCTGATATTTTGAATAAATTGATATTTTTTCTTGAGTTTTGTACGTGCTGATTCTACTGTTTGAGCATCAACTTTCTCTTGTTTGGTATTACCTTGAGAATCGCGGACTTCAGCTATAAAGGTTGGCATAAATTTAGGTATTAGGTATTAGGTATTAGGTATTAGGTGTTAGGTGTTAAGTGTTAGGTATTCGGGGGATGCAAGCATCCTAAAGCCTGAAGCCTAAAGCCTAGTTTCTTCCATTCGCCGCCATTGGAGTAGCTCCAATGAGACGTTGGAGTTCATCAGGTCTGGAAGATTTGGAAACACCAACTTCAAAGGAAATGGTGCCTTCACGAATATGTTTGGCAAGGATCGATTCCATTGTATTCATCCCCAGCTTGGCTCCAGTTTGAATCGCACTATAGATTTGAGCGGTTTTACCTTCACGAATCAGGTTGGCGATTGCTGGAGTGACGATCATAATTTCTTGAACCATGACTCGTCCGAATTCACCTGGTTTAGGTTTTTTCTTCTGGAC
>NZ_JANOJV010000325.1:0-2588 GCF_031418915.1 Chamaesiphon sp. VAR_48_metabat_135_sub
CAGCGAGTATTTAGGCGAGCGAGAATTGCGCTACTATACTAAATCGATTACGACCCAAAAGGGCGGAGGTAGTACCTCCCGAAACGAGCAAGTGACCACGATTCCACTGATGGAATCCGCCGAATTCTCGAAAATGGGTGCCGGACGAGCGGTGATGATTTCGCCTGGATATATCAATCCTGCTAAAAAGGAAACTTGTTTGCCAATTTTACACGACATTAAGATTCCCAATCGAGATTTAATTGAATCTGAGAAATCAAAAGATGTTTGGCAGACGATGTTAGCAAGTTTCAAAGATCGGAAAATTGATGAAGCCGAAATATCGCGGATGTTTAATTTGCGCTGTCAGTTAGTTGAGGAATTATTTCCACTACCCCCAGTGAGTAAATTGAGTTGTATTCTCAGCCAATTAATCGAAATTCTGAAACGGCATGGATATACCGACGAAGGTTTTGCCGATGAGAATCTCCTAATTAATTTGGACATCAAAATTAACGTTCCCAGCGACTGGAAAGATCCAGCTTCTCCAGATGATGCCCCGAAAGTTAAAATTCCGAAAGATGCCAAGGGATTATCAGCGATCTCTACTCTAGTAGGGGCGGCTGGCTACAAAATCGTCAGACGCGAATTAGCTGTGGCGAATTAATGTCTGCCGATTGAATTCTAATAAATTAATAGCGAATAGCTGCTTCTCATCGCTAATCCAACCAGCCGGAATACGATTGAATAGTTCGATTACTGTCGCTGGTTCGAGTTGAGTAATTCGTTCGATCCAGGCTCTCGCGGCATCGGGTTGATTCGAGATCGCTTCCACCAGCATTCCGTTCATGCTTAAACTGCGACCCTTATTACCAGAAAAAGCAGAGCTTTGATTTTGGACGTGATTTGCTGGAGCGAGATCTAGACACTCCTCATCAAACAATAAAAAGCCCAGACTCAAACCGTGGTCGTAAGTGGGCAGTAATTCTCTTCTACCAGTAATCGAGTCAATTTGAATCCCCCAGTTCTCATAATGACGGTCGATATTATCGATCCAGTAGTCGAAAATGAGGTATCCAGTTAATAATTCAGTGGCAGTTTTAACTTGTGGAGGAAGATTGCAATTACTGGGGATTTCGATCTGATTAACATCGATTGTGGTGAGAACAGTATCGACCGTATATGAGTAGTTACCTTGCCCAAAATATGTATCTAATAAGCTTTTACCCGATCGTTCATCATGGTTGGGCAGCAGGTAATTAGGACTGACAATCGCCCTACGCCCGTCAAATAATTCCGCAAATTCATAGGTAGCCGCAGGGATATCGATCAGTTTGGCTAGCTCATAGGTAATTTTCTCCACCCAAGCTCCATTCAAGCTTTCATCATCGAGTTTGAGAATCACTGTGCCAAGATCGGGTAGGTTTAGTCGATATTTTTCTGCGGCACCTCCTTCAATCTCCTCGGCATTTTCAAAAGCTGCTGGTGAGATTTTCACTACTAAAAATTCAATCATACGATCGCTTTCTCAACCGCTAACTCAAAACATTGATGAGCATAAAGATCGATCTTGGTTGCAACTGTGACTAAAATTCTATTCCCCAAGTATGGATCGTCACTAACATTGACAAGCTCGATTCCGGTAATTTCATCCCCTAGCAGAGAGAAGTACGGAGGGAGTAGTCCTAATTCACTATTTGCTGCTTTGACGACTATCCTGTTATTTGAGGTGATAGTACACTGGAGTTTAGAGTGAGTCCCAAGCGAAGATCTGACATTGGAGTCTACTTCCTGTAAGAGACAGTAGAACTTGTACTCACCATGACTAGTGGGTTCGACGATCGGACAAATATCATAGTTATCCCCAACAATATTACCCCCAGTCCTGGCGATAAAAGCGATCCGATCGATATTAGGGTAAGACAACCCTAAAAACTTACATCTACGTTCCGTATCGGGGCGTAGACGGGGCATTCTGACGCTAAAGATGTCGGGGATCGTATGGGCGATTTCTGTGCCATCAACGGTCGGTAATGACACCATCTCAGCCATGCCTCGATACTTTTGTGCCAGCCGTTGATATGTGCGAGTATGGCTGGCTTCATAACCGCGATCCGATTTGGTGAGTTTCATCAGCGGTTGCCATTGTCCGTCTTCTGGCACTACCCAGCCCAGATATAAGCCACTGATTTTGGATTCTTCAATTCGATCGACATCGCCGTGTTTGTCTTGAATAATCGTCATGTTTTATCCTCATCCAGAGATTCTGAAGATTGAGCTTCTCTAATCATAACCTCTTCGATCGTTGATGCTTCAGCCATTGACTCCGATTGCAATTTCTCGCGATGCTGAAGTGATTCGTTCGTTGGGCAACTTCGATTTTGAATTAATTTGAGCGACTTCGATGTCAATGCTCTAAGTTATTTTTGGACGAGTTTGGAATACCTAGCTTGTTGCGTTTATTGCGAATAATCCGTTATAATTCAACCGATCGACCAAAATATTGCATAGTAGACGTTTGACCTATGGGTAGTCTAAATTATCCTGCCTACATTCCCAGCGAAGATGACACCAAACTCTCCCAAGAGAGCAGCCGCATCCTGACTACC
>NZ_JANOJV010000326.1:0-7159 GCF_031418915.1 Chamaesiphon sp. VAR_48_metabat_135_sub
CGTCTTCTTCGGTACACCTCAATTTGCTATTCCCACCCTGGAAAAACTCTTATCCAACCCCCAACTTCAAGTGGTTGGGGTGGTGACACAGCCAGATAAAAACCGAGGTAGGGGAAACAAACTATCACCATCGCCAATTAAAGAACTGGCTACCGCGCATCAACTCCCAATTTGGCAACCCGCACGGATCAAAAAAGATCCAGACACGATCGAGTCATTACGCGCCCTCGCTCCAGATATATTTGTAGTAATAGCCTACGGGCAGATATTATCTCAAGAAATTCTCGACATACCTAAATTGGGCTGTGTCAACGTGCATGGTTCGCTATTACCCCAGTATCGTGGTGCAGCACCGATTCAACGCTGCTTGACTGATGGTGTCACCCTGACAGGTATTACTACCATGTTGATGGATGCCGGAATGGACACTGGTGCGATGTTACTCAAATATGAAACTCCTGTCAACTTGCTAGATAATGCCGATGGATTAGCGGCAAAACTAGCCGTTGCAGGTGCTCAATTACTGATCGACACGATTCTGAGTATCGATCGAATTACACCCATTCCCCAAGAGCATTTAGCCGCCACTAGCGCACCACCGATTCAGAAATCAGAATATATCATCGACTGGACTCGATCGAGTATTTCGATCCACAATCGAGTTCGCGGCTTCTATCCTAATTGTGTCGCCACCTTCCGCGCACAGCCGCTAAAAATCATGACGACAGTACCATTGGGAGTCGAACTCTCAATGGATTTACCCCCAGAAATTCAGAAATTATTGCCAGAACTAGCCAGTCTAGATCTCAGCAACAGTTTACCAGGCACCGTAGTTAAAATCGTCAAAAGTTTAGGCCCAATTATTCAAACTGGAGCTGGTTATCTTCTCCTGCGTGAAGTTCAGCTATCTGGCAAACGTCCTCAATCTGGTAACGATTTAGTCAACGGGATGAGATTGACTGTAGGCGAAATTTTAGGTTAGTTCTCTGCCAAAGTTCAGGTTTTTTAGATCGATCCAAAAGATCTTACCGTGGGTATTTCAACCATTAAATTTCTAGCCAAAAACTGCTTCTAGAAGTCAAAAAGATGTCCCATTAAGCGTAAAATTAGTTACGAGCTTTACAGCTTCAATCCAAAATCCAGAATCCACAATCGAAATGACCGTTTCACGTACTATTTGCCTGGGGTTTCTTGCTGTCATCTTGACTGGTACGATGTTGCTGATGCTGCCGTTTTCGACCAGTAGCGGCCAGTGGAACGACCCAATCGTGGCGTTATTTACCTCCACCTCTGCCGTGTGCGTTACGGGGCATGTTGTGGTCGATACAGCTACCCACTTTTCCCGATTCGGGCAGTTTGCGATCGCGCTGCTGATTCAGGTTGGTGGGTTGGGATACATGACAGTTACGACTTTTCTCTTGTTGTTGCTGGGGCGCAGGTTTGGACTCAAGGATAAAATCGCGATTCAGCAGGCACTCGATCGCCGAGCACTTCAGGGTAGTACTCAGATTCTCAAATCTATTATTGCCACAACGCTGATTTTTGAACTAACAGGAGCGTTTTTGCTGCTATTGGTATTTGTTCCCGATCTCGGTTGGAATAAGGCAATCGGGTTCGCACTTTTCCATAGCGTCAGTGCTTGGAATAATGCCGGATTTGCCTTGTTCTCGGATAATTTAGCAGGCTATCGAGGCTCCTTCCTGATCAATGCGGTAATTACGGGACTAATTATCTTTGGCGGGATTGGGTACGAGGTAATTTTAGAATTCTACCTGATGCTGCGAGAGCGTCTATTGCAGCAGAAACTCAAGACTGCGCGAACTCTAAATTTTCAAGTAGCTGTGAGTACCACGCTATTTTTACTGATTGGGGGTACCGTGGCAATTTGGGCGATCGAAATTAGGAATCCCCAAACATTAGGCGCATTGAGTCTACCAGAACAGCTATTAGCAGCCTGGTTTCAGGCTGTCACCGCCCGCACCGCTGGTTTTAATACGATCGATGAGGGTAAAATCACCACTGCGGGGCTATTTGTGACGATTGCTCTAATGTTAATTGGTGGGAGTCCGGGCGGAACCGCTGGCGGGATTAAAACCACGACAGCACGGTTGTTATCAAGCTGTACTTACGCGATTTTACAAGGGAAAGAATCTGTGACACTTTATCGCCGTCAGGTACCCAATTCACTGCTATTGAAAGCGATTGCAGTTACCTTTGGATCGCTGATGACGGTAATATTTGCGACGATCCTAATTGCACTCGCCGATCCGAAACTAAACTTTATTAATATTCTGTTTGAAGTAGTTTCTGCTTTCGCCACTGTCGGACTTTCGACGGGGATTACCGCAGGGCTGACCTCTTTTAGTAAACTAGTGTTAGTCGCGACCATGTATATTGGGCGGGTGGGAGTTTTGCTACTAATTTCCGCTCTGTTGGGCGATCCTCGGATCGGTGCTGTTCGTTATCCAGAAGAATCATTATTAGTTGGATAAGAAAATAAGTAATAAGTAGTTATTCAAGATTCCATAATACCTATGACTAATTCAATCGATCGACCTGCTTTCAGCTTTTTTCGGAACTTAATGCCAAGTAGACCACGGCAATTTGCGGTGATTGGTTTAGGTAGATTTGGTCGAGCGGTATGCGAAACTTTACACACATCAGGATATGAAGTATTAGCTACCGATGTTGATGAAAAACGAGTCGCCGATATTTTAACCACAGGGCTAGCCGCCCATGCCATCATCATTGATTCTACCAATCCCCTCGCACTCAAGGAAGCGGGAATCTTCGAGTTTGATACCGTAATTGTCGCAATCGGAAATTACTTACAAGAGAGTATTATTACCACGCTGAATCTGAAAGAAGCGGGTGTTCCCTATGTGATTGCGAAAGCCTCTTCAGATGTTCATGCCAAACTCCTCCAAAAAGTCGGCGCAGATCGATTAGTATTGCCCGAACACGAAGCAGGCTGCAATTTGGCGCAGACACTGATTAAGCCAGGGATTTTAGACCGCCTCGACCTAGACCCCGAACACAGTATTGTCGAACTCAAGGCACCAGAGTCTTTTTATGGCAAAACAATCCTAGAACTAAGACTGCGGAGCGATTACGGATTGAATGTTTTAGCGATCGGCCAATCCCAGAATTTTGACATTAACCCCAAACCCGATCGTCGTCTCTGTCAGGATGATGTGCTGGTGGTGATTGGGAATAAGTTGGATCTCGATCGATTACCACTGTAATTATACTTTGCATGGGTATTGCTTGCGCTTTTTAGGTGAGGGTAGAGGGTAGAGGGTAGGTAAGAGTTTAGTGAAGCTCTCAGATTATGACTGTGCAAAGTTCATCTACAATTTTGTCGAAGAGATGACGATCTCCACAAAAATGTCTCAACTGCTTAGGTAGTTGAGACATTTTTGTTTTTATTTGTACATCAGAGTCGAGCGAAGAATTTCCGCTCGTCCAGATTAAATTAATTTTGATGGAATGAGTACATTCAGTCAAACTGTGGGAATACTGTAAAGCTAAGGAGAGATCTACAGTAGCTATGACTAAATCTCCATTCGATCGTCCGCAGTGACCTTTCTCCTTGCTGCCACAAATAGCCGCTATGATTCAATCTTCATCATCGATCGTCCGTAACGACTTTTCTCCCTTCTGCCACAAATAGCAGCTATGACTCAATCTTCATCCCCTAAACGGGCACTGATCGTCCGCAATGACTTTTCTCCTTTCGGCAATAAGCTGATTCAAGCAGGTTACGTTAATGCGGAACAGCTCAAACAGGCACTAGTCGATAGTCGAGCCAAAAATCACCCACTGACAGAGGTTTTGGAATCGATGACAGGCAAAGCTTTGCCTGCCGAGTTACAACATCAATATAAAAAACAACAGTTATTTGAACTCAAAATTGTTTATGGTTTGAATGCGGTGGATATTGCATCCCCCCAAATCAACAAGATTCAAATTCGTGAATTAATTAATACTTTTATCTCTGCTGATAGTTGTCGGCAACTTAAATTATTACCGATCGGTAAAATCGATGGAGATCCGCCAATTCTGACCGTGGCGATGATCAAGCCAGACGATCTCCAGGCCAAAAACGATCTAGATAAAATTCTCCGTCCCCACGGGATTGGGTGGCGGAGCGAGGCAATTGCCCCTGAAGATTATCAAAAACTCCTCGATGGTTACTTAGATGAGCGCATCCAACAGGATGAAGCAGACAATTCCAAGAAGAATCTCAGCATCGAAATTGAAAACTTCGATGCGCCAGAACTCGGTGGTGGGGAAGAGGAAATTAACGATGAAATTGATGTTCAGGGCGCAGAAGCTGCTCCTGTCGTCAAATTAGTCAACCAAATTCTGGCTAAAGGTCTATTAGATAAAGTTTCTGATATTCACATTGAGCCGCAAGAAGAGGGTTTGAGAGTTCGATTCCGTAAGGATGGAGTACTTCGTCAGGCCTTTCCGATCTTGCCCAAACATATTATTCCAGCAGTCATCTCTCGGTTCAAGATCATCGCTGAATTGGATATCGCCGAGCGACGACTGCCCCAAGATGGTCGGATTCGCCGGACATTTGAGGGTCGGAAAGTAGATTTCCGAATGAGTACTCTTCCCAGTCGTTATGGGGAAAAAGTCTGTATGCGGATTTTGGACAACTCTTCGACTCAACTGGGTTTAGATAAGTTGATTAGCGATTTGCCAACATTGGAAATCGTCCGCGAGATGGGTAGTCGTCCGTTTGGATTGATTCTAGTCACTGGTCCGACGGGTTCTGGTAAATCTACCACTCTCTATTCGCTACTAGCAGAACGGAATGACCCTGGAGTTAATATTAGTACGGCGGAAGACCCGATCGAGTATGCCCTCCCAGGCATCAACCAAGTTCAGGTAATTCGGGAAAAAGGGATGAACTTCGCCTCGATTCTCCGCGCCTTCATGCGGCAAGATCCTGACATCATCTTGGTGGGAGAAACCCGCGACCAAGAGACGGCTAAAACCTCAATGGAAGCCGCTTTAACTGGTCACATGGTCATGACTACTTTACACACGAATGACGCGGCTGGATCGATCGCACGGCTCGATGAAATGGGTGTAGAACCCTTTATGGTCTCGGCTGCGTTAATTGGCGTGGTTGCACAACGACTACTCCGGCGCGCTTGTTCTGAGTGTCGGATTGCCTACACTCCCAGCCGCGAAGAACTCGGTCGCTTTGGGCTATCGGCATCTGGAGATAACGTTATCACCTTCTACAAGGCTAACGAACTGAGTAATGATGAGATCGAATCCGCCAAAACTGCTGGAACTCTTTGCAAAAACTGCAACGGAGTCGGCTATCGCGGCCGAGTCGGTGTCTATGAAGTTATGCAAATTACCGACGAGCTAGCGACGCTGATCAACCAACGCGCTCCTTCCGCCATCATCAAGGAGACCGCCGTTCAACAAGGGATGAAGACGCTGCTAGCCTATAGTCTCCAAATGGTTCAAGAAGGTCAAACCACTCTCTCTGAAGTCGAACGAGTCACCTTTACCGACTCTGGTTTAGAAGCCGAAATCAAAGCCAAACGCAAAACCTCCCTGATTTGCAGTGTTTGCACTGCCGATCTCAGACCCGAATGGCTCGATTGTCCTTATTGTATGACTCCGAGATTTGAAAGCTAGGTGTTAGGTTTTAGGTTTTAGGACGCTTGCGTTCTCTTAATTTCTAACTTCTAACTCCTGACCTAAAACCTAACACCCAAAGCCTAAAAACTGACCTAAAGCCTAACACCTAACACCTAAAGTCTAAACTTATGTCCGAACTAATGATCGAAGACCTAATGGAGCAGCTCGTCGAAATGGGCGGTTCTGATATGCATATTCAAGCAGGTGCGCCTGTCTATTTCCGTGTCAGTGGCAAACTTGCACCCGTCGGATCTGAACCTTTGACTCCTCAAGACTGCCAAAAACTGATCTTTAGTATGCTCAATAATACTCAGCGCAAGGAACTAGAGCAAACGTGGGAAATAGACTGCTCCTATGGGGTGAAAGGATTAGCACGGTTTCGGGTCAATGTTTACAAAGAACGCGGCTGTTATGCCGCTTGTTTGCGAGCATTAGCTTCCAAAATTCCTAACTTCGATCAGATGGGTTTACCCGAAATTGTTAGGGAAATGAGCGGTCGCCCTAGAGGTTTGATTTTGGTCACGGGACCGACGGGATCTGGGAAAACTACGACAATGGCGGCAATGATCGATCTGATCAATCGGACTCGTGGCGAACATATTTTGACGATCGAAGATCCGATCGAATATGTTTTCTCCAACATCAAAAGCCTCGTCCACCAGCGACAAAAGGGTGAAGACACCAAAAGCTTCTCCAATGCCCTTAGAGCTGCCTTACGGGAAGATCCAGACGTGATTCTGGTCGGAGAATTGCGGGACTTAGAAACGATTAGTTTGGCGATTAGTGCTGCTGAAACCGGACACTTAGTAATGGGCACACTGCACACCAGTTCAGCCGCTCAAACGATCGATCGGATGCTCGATGTATTTCCCCCCGAACAACAGCCCCAAATCCGCGCTCAGTTATCAAACTCTCTTGTTGCCGTCTTTAGTCAAGCTCTAGTCCAGAAGAAAAAACCTAAACCAGGTGAATTCGGACGAGTCATGGTTCAAGAAATTATGATCGTCACTCCAGCAATCGCCAACCTGATTCGTGAAGGTAAAACCGCTCAAATCTACAGTGCAATTCAAACTGGAGCCAAGCTGGGGATGAATACAATGGAATCGATCCTTGCCAAACATATTCGTGAAGGTACCATTTCCTTTGAAGTTGGCGTTTCCAAATCCTCTCGACCCGATGAACTTCAACGTCTCATTGGAGCGACACCGATGGCAGCGACTCGGAATTAGGGGATATGGAATAGGGAATAGGGAATAGGGAATAGGGAATAGGGAATAGGGAATATTAATATTAGCGACCTTTTACCCTTTACCCTTTACCCTTTACCCTTTACCCTTTACCCCCTAAAAATCCTAAACTCTAAACCCTAACCCCTAACCCCTAACCCCTAACCCCTAACCCCTAAACTTATGCCAACCTTTATAGCTGAAGTCCGCGATTCTCAAGGTAATACCAAACAAGAGAAAGTTGATGCTCAAACAGTAGA
>NZ_JANOJV010000327.1:0-2930 GCF_031418915.1 Chamaesiphon sp. VAR_48_metabat_135_sub
TCCAGATAGAATGCTTCCGCCTGTTTTAAGATTGCAGCAGCTTCATTCGCTTTTGTTTCCTGAGTCCGCCTTTGTGCTTCTAATCCAGCAATTACTTCGTTTACTTCCTGAGTTGCACCCAGAACTACCTGAGATTTAGCACTATCAATTACTTGCTGATTCAATCCCAATCTTTGGGCGATCGATAATGCATTCGATCGACCGGGAATACCCCATAATAATCGATAAGTCGGCGCAAGATTGACATCATCAAACTCCACCGAAGCATTCTCAAACCGACTGTCTTGATATTTAAGAGCCTTCAATTCCCCATAGTGAGTAGATGCAATTGTCAGCATCGCTCGATCAGCCAAATACTGCAATAATGCGATCGCGAGTGCGCTACCCTCAGCAGGATCGGTTCCGGCTCCAACCTCATCGAGGAGAATCAGGGCGGAGGGATGTACGGGAAGTGGGGAGTATGGGGGAACGAGGAAGCTGGCTAAATCTTGTTCTTCTAATTCTGCTGCGGTTATTTGGTTAGTTGGTTCAATTGCGTCTAAAACCCGCCCAATTCGGCGAATATGTCCCGAAAAAGTGGAGAGGCTTTGTTGGAGTGATTGTTCATCGCCGATGTCAGCGAGAATCAGGTCAAACCAGGGAATCTCAACTGGCTCACGAGCGGGGATAAATAGCCCCACCTTGGCCATCAAAGCGACGATCGCGAGGGTTTTGAGGGTGACAGTTTTACCGCCCGTGTTGGGGCCTGTAATCGTGACTACGCGGATATCTGGTCGAATCGACAGATCGATCGGTACTACTTCTGGCCCTTCTTCATGTCGGTGTTGCCAAATTAGGAGGGGGTGGCGAAGTTGGCGGAGGGTAATATATTCATTGTCGTTTCGCTCAATTAGTCGCGGTGGATTTGCTTCCAACCACAGGCTATATCTAGCTCTGGCGGTGGCTAGATCGATCGTGGTGGCGACTACCAGCAGATGTTCTAAATCTTCAACAACCTCAGTCACCTTCGCCGTAAGAGCCGTCAAAACTAGTTCGATCTCCCGTTGCTCCTGGCGTTGAAGTTGACGCATTTGATTCCCCAGATTGACGATCTGATGGGGTTCTATATACAGCGTTGAACCACTCCCAGAGCTATCATGAACTACCCCAGGAATTGTATCCTTGTGAGAAGCCTTAACAGGGATCACAAATCGATCGCTGCGTTGAGTGATTAATGGCTGTTGAATTGCATTAGACTGACGCTGCATTAGACTATTGAGCAGCTTGTAAATCTTCTCTCTAAATCCTTTGAGCTGCACTCTTACCTGGGCTAACTTATCACTCGATCGATCTGTGACATCACCGCGATCGTCGATACAATGATAGATATCCTGTTCAATCTCTGGATACGTCCGCACATCAGCGATTAAATCCTGTAGAACCGGAATATTTTCCTCACTATCCAAAGTCCGCCGCAGCTTTCGCATTCCCGCTAGAGTAGTGGCAATCTCATGCAACTCCTTTCCCGACAACATTCCTTGCACCGCAGCGCGTTCAAGTGCATCGCCAAAATCTTCGATCCCATCCAGGGACAACCCACCAGCCAAACGGGTTTCTAACTCATACACTTCCTTCGTTTGCGCCAATAGATTCAGACTAACACTAGGCTGTTTGGGAATTACTAAGTTTCGCGCCGCTATCTTCCCCAACTTAGTCGCCGCAAATGTCGCCACCTGCTCACACAACCGCGACCATTCTAATAATTCTAATGTCTCTGCCTGAATCACTACGCTATACTCGATCGTGCATTTCTCACCATTATAAGTGTTGATGATTGGAGATAGCTTGGGGATTGCGAAGATCTGCACGGCAACCCTCCGTTTGCGTAGCGTCTGCTTACCCTTGTGCTGATGCCGACGCTTTGTTAACAAAAAGGAGGGGATTTCATTGTCTCGATCTTATCCAAATCGACCGCTGATATATTCTTGTGTCTTTTCTTGCTTCGGTGAGCCAAAGATATTGCGAGTATCGTCGTATTCTACCAAGTAGCCAAATCGGCTTCCACCATCTTCAGCTCCAGCATTGAAAAACGCTGTTTTGTCGGATACTCGCGCCGCTTGCTGCATGTTGTGAGTAACAATGACGATCGTAAACTTTTCTTTTAGCTCATGGATCAGATTTTCAATCTGAATCGTGGAAATCGGGTCCAGGGCTGAACAAGGTTCATCCATCAAGATGACTTCAGGCTCGACGGCGATCGTCCGAGCAATACACAGCCGTTGTTGTTGTCCACCGGAGAGTGATAAACCACTCGCTTGGAGCTTATCTTTGACTTCTTCCCATAGTGCGGCTTTGCGGAGAGATTGCTCGACTCGCTCATCGATGTTACCTTTGAATCCAGAAATCTTCAACCCAAAGGCTACGTTGTCATAGATGGACTTGGGGAAAGGATTTGGCTGTTGGAACACCATCCCGATGCGGCGGCGAACTTCGACAGGATCGATTTTAGAGTCGTAAAGATTGGTACCGTGATAGGTGATTTGCCCTTGTACCTTAGCACTTGGGATCAAGTCGTTAAGACGATTGTAGCAGCGGAGCAGAGTACTTTTACCGCAACCGGAAGGGCCGATAAAGGCGACGACATTATTCTTGGGAATATCTAGAAATACATTCCGCACCGCTTGGAAGGCACCATAAAAGATTGATACGTTATCTGTCTTGATGATGATGTCCTTGTCTGTCAGCGTGTTTACCATAAAAATAAGGAGTAGAGGTCAGAGGTATTACTTCACCCCGATTAGGTTTGAATATCGATCAACTGAATAAAATTGACGGAGTTTATATATTTAATTAGATCCTAACTTAATTTTGCTCCAAATAGCATTTTTAGGCATGGTGAAATCCGTTAATTTATCACCAGTAAAAATTTAGTAGACTTTGCGATGAGAAAT
>NZ_JANOJV010000328.1:0-3250 GCF_031418915.1 Chamaesiphon sp. VAR_48_metabat_135_sub
AGCTATTTTGAGTGCTTCTTCGGCATCAGCTAATAATCCGTCGCTACCAGGTACCGTCGGTACACCCACCCGTTTCATCGTTTCCTTGGCTGTAGATTTGTCCCCCATTGCCCGCATAGCGGCTGGGGAAGGGCCGATAAATGTCAGATGATGATCCGCGCAGATTTCGGCAAAACGGGCATTCTCAGCGAGAAATCCATAACCTGGATGAATGGCAGTGGCATTTCGGGTCAAGGCTGCTGATATAATATTCGGGATATTTAGATAGCTTTTACTACCGATTGGTTCGCCAATACACACCGCTTCATCGGCTAGTTGGACGTGGAGAGCTTTTCGATCGATCGTGGAATGCACTGCAACCGTACCAATCCCCATCTCGCCACAGGTACGAATAATTCTCAGAGCAATTTCGCCCCGATTGGCAATTAAGATTTTAGAAAATGACATTACGGTTAAAGATTCCTAACTTTTAGAGATTGGGGATTGTCAAATCGCCGCTTGCACCAGTTTAGTCAATATTGGGATCGGGGGATAGGGGGGGAAAGGGGAAGGGAATGAGTTCAATCGGTGCTTGTTTGTTTCAAAAATGATGAATCATACCTAAATTCAGCAACGTGAAAATATTTAGGGGCTGATTTTTTAAACACCATCCGGCACTTTTGACGCAGATGTCACGCCAACACCGAAAAATGATGTAATTACCCAAAATTTGGGAATCCTAAGCATAGTCTCGATTACCTACGGTACGCGACCCGATTACCTCCGGTACGCTCTGCGAACGAGATCTTTGATTCCCCCACCAGTACTATCGATGACAGCGCAAAAATTAATTGTTTTTTCGATCGGTGCGCTGATGCTGCTCCCCCTCGCCAGTTGCACTCAGACGAATAGTGCCCAGCTAACTGCGACAACATCAACCCCCGTCTCGATTAAGATTGGTGGCTCATCCAGCACGGTGGGTTTGCTCACCCTCTTAGAAACCAACTACTCAGCGATTAACAAAAACGTCAAAATCACCCAGATTAAGCCTGGGCAGTCTGAAAGCATCATCGAGGGGATTAAACTGAAAGTTGTCGATGTGGGGACAATTGCCAAATCTGCAAAAGTGGGCAAAAATGACAGCATTTTAAATTCTCGTGAGATTGTCCACGATCTGTTGCTAGTTGCTACCCATCCGAGCGTCACCGGAGTCAAAAATTTAACCACCAAAAATCTTCAGGATATTTATAGTGGTACTATCTCCAACTGGCAGCAAATCGGTGGACCGAATGCTAAGATTGTCTTGCTAGATCGCCCCGATGATGAGTCTGCCAAGCAGATTCTGCGTAAATATTACCTGGGGAAAGATCTGAAGAATTCACCCCAGGCTGTGGTGTTTCGCAAAGAAGGAGAATTGATTCAGGCGATTCAAAGTACGCCCTACAGTATTGGTGCTTTTTCTCTCGCTCACGCCGTTTCCCATCAGCTACCCGTCAATCGGCTCAGTCTCAACGGATTTGCACCCACCGCCGCAAACCTGAATACGCACAAATATCCAATGGTACGCCACCTGACTGTTGTTTGGCATCAGAATCCTTCAGCAGCAACTCAAAGCTTTATTCAATATATCTTTAGTCCGCCAGCCACGAGCGCGATGGAGCGGGCTGGTTTTATTCCTGTTAGTGAATCGATCGAGCATTAGCGATGGAATTTCTCAATCGATATTCACGACTTCCGGTAACAGTCAAGTTATTGTCACCATTATTAGCCACATTCCTGGGCTTATGGACTGTGGGAATTTTGGGCTTTGGATTAGTTGCTAGAAATAACCTCGAACAAAATACCCACAAAGAGGCCGAAGATTTTGCCGCTTCGTTGCAACTCAATCTCCAATTACGGCAAGAAACGCTTAACTTGAAAGCCAGAGCGATTAGTACCAATAGTGATGTGATTCGGGCAGCTACGAGTCAAGATCCCGCCCTGTTGCAACAAATATTGCTACCAATCCAAACCGCTTTTGAGCTAGATTTGGTGAAAATTATTAATCCTGGTGGCGATAGTTTATTGTGTTTGCAGCAAGGAGAACTTCGCGCAGTAAAATTAAATGATGATGGGGTTAATCGTGCTGCCCAGGCGGGGCTAGAGTTAGCTGGAGTAGTGATAACTGCGAGTGAGAAGTCATCTGCATTGGTGGCATTAACTCCAATTAAATCTAATTCCAAACTGCTCGCTGGTTTGGTAGTAGGCAATACTGTTGATGATACTTTGCTCGAACAAATTCGGAGCAATACATCCATGCATCTAATCGCGTTTCAGGGCGATCTAGTGACAGCATCGACGCTACCGATCGATCGTCGTCAGCAATGGAAATTTCCCCAGGATCGGAGATTAAAGTGGATGGCAATTGGGGGGGAAGACTATATAGTCAAAACGATCGAGATCCCCAGTTTTGATAGAGCAACCCTGAAAATTGCGGTACTCAACCAAGCCAAGGAAACCGAGAAAACCGAAAGTCAACTATGGTTGTTGCTGCTTGGCTTTGGCTTATTGGGCGGAGTCTTAGTTAGTGTCGTAAGTATTAAGGGATTTCGCGTCACCCAATCCCTGAGTCGGCGGATTCAAAACCTCACCCAGGTGACTCAGCAGTTAGCCGCTGGCGACTTGAGTATTGCCATTCCGATCGATACCCAAGATGAAGTCGGGGTGCTGGCTCAGGGCTTTAACCAAATGGCGGAGCAACTAACAGCACGCGATCGACAACTGTCGCACCAGATGCAACAACTAGAACGCACCCTATCTGAACTACATGATTCCGAGCAGGTGCTTCAGCACATGAATGAACAGCTAGAGAGTCGGGTAGAAAGCCGCACTGCCGAACTAACACAAGCAAAACTAGTCGCTGATACAGCCAATCAAGCCAAGAGTGAATTTTTGGCAAATATGAGTCACGAACTGCGAACTCCCCTGAATGGCATCTTAGGCTATACCCAAATCCTCAACCGATCGATCGCCCTTTCTGGCAAAGAAAAACATGGAGTTAATATTATTCACCAGTGCGGATCTCATCTGCTCACCCTGATTGATGATATTTTGGACATTGCCAAAATCGAAGCGCGTAAACTCGAACTCGTGCCGCAAGAAGTTCACCTGCCTAGCTTTCTACAGGATGTCGTAGATATTTGTCGGATTCGAGCCGATCGCCAGGGGATCGAATTTATTTACCAACCAGATCCCCATTTACCTAGCAATATTGTTACGGATGAAAAACGGC